>CAIKFN010000191.1 GCA_903826715.1 uncultured Actinomycetes bacterium | reverse complement strand
GGTGCCCGAAGTGCACGCCCGAGTCAAGTAGTTCCTGCAGAGTGACGAGTGCCACGATAATTTCCTTCCGTTCGGTTACTAGATCCAAGTGGTGCACCGCAGAACGGTGACCGTACGAAACCACAGGGATATTTCTCATGCTTTCCCATTGTGGGAGAGCCAGTCCATGTTAGTCGCTTGGCACTACCCCCGAGGATGGGTCTGGTGGTGGACCTTTTGCAGTCGTGATTTAGATACGTGGGTATAGAGCTGGGTGGTAGTGAGGCTTTCGTGACCTAGTAATTCTTGAACAACTCGAAGGTCAGCGCCACCTTCTAATAAATGCGTGGCGTAGGTGTGGCGAAGGGCGTGGGGATGGATGTGACCCATGGCAACTCGGTTATCGAGAATTCTGCGCACGTCTCTAGTTCCTAGGCGGTTGCCTCGGCGATTAAGGAAAAGGGCATCTTTTGGAGAATCTGGTGTTGCCACTTCATCACGGGCATCTTTCACCCATTCTTTTACTGCTTTGAGTCCTTGGTCATGGAGCGGAACAATTCGTTCTTTTCGACCTTTACCGAGTACTCGAAGTAGTCCTTGTTTGAAATCAACACTTGATGCATTTAAACCACAAAGCTCACTGACGCGAAGACCAGCTCCATAGAGCACTTCACAGACAGCTCGGTCTAACACCGCGAACTTGTCGTCACCCCAGTCAACGTCAAGGAGATTTTCGAGTTGTTCACGTACAACAATCTTCGGCAACTGTGCATTTGGCTTAGGGGCAGAGAGACGAGCAGCGGGACTTTCGTCGAGATGTTTGCGTTCGACGAGCCAGGTGAAGTAACTGCGAAGTGATGCTCGCCTTCTCATAATTGATGTTCGCTCGTCACCGCGCAATGTCATGAAGGCTAGGTAATCACGCAATGTTCGTTTCGTAATTTTTCTAAAGTCTGGGTGCTTATTTCCCTCGGCCCAGTTAATGAACTGTTCAATGTCACTGATGTAGGCACGAAGCGTTGCTTCAGAGCGGTTCTTGGTCTTCAAGGTCGCTACAAAGCCCTCAAGAAGCCAGGGGCTCTTGGCCCGCTCTGTTTTTTGTGATCCCGACACATAAACAAGGCTACCGAGCGTCATTGCCTGAAGCCGTGACCTCGGTAGGCTTGTTGTATTCCTAAGGAGAACCTGTGCCTCACATTTTGATTGTTGAAGATGACGACCACATCCGTTCCGCCCTTCGACTCATGTTCGAAAGCGAGGGATTTGAAGTTGATGACGCCGCCAGTGGTGAAGTTGGTATTGCAATGTTCACACGCATGGCAAGTGACGTCGCAATTGTTGACATTATGTTGCCCGGGATGACTGGATTCGAAACATGCAAGCAGATTCGTGAAGTCAGTGACTGCCCGATAGTTATTGTCTCGGCCCGAGATCAAACTACGGATGTTGTCTTAGGTCTCGAATCTGGTGCGGATGACTACGTAACAAAGCCATTCATTCCCGAAGAACTACTTGCGCGAGTAAAGGCCCACCTTCGTCGGAGACCAGAAAAAAGCACAAACTCATTCACCCTCGGCGAACTCACAGTTATTCCAGATGAAGGAATCGTCAAGAAGAGCGACGGCAGCGAATTGCACCTGACCTCAACCGAATTCCGATTACTTACAGATCTCGCATCCATGAACGGAAAAGTACTCTCGCGCGAAGACCTCCTTGAGCGCGTTTGGGGATACGACTACTTCGGCGACACCCGACTCGTGGACGTTCACATGAGACGTCTACGCACAAAGATTGAACCTGACCCAGCCAACCCCACATTCCTCATTACCGTTCGAGGTACTGGCTACAAGTTGGTCCTCTAGTGCACCAGAGGAGTCTGCGTACTCGACTCCTAGTGACGTTCGGACTCGGATCGTTCGTTCTTAGTTCCCTCTTTGCATCCCTCACCTACTTTGGCGTGCTCAGCATTTTAATTAATAATCAGCAAAGCACTGACTTGAAGCAGAGTTACGAGAATGCAACCCTCGTTAGAAATACTCTTTCAACGAACCCCTCAGGACTTACCGCCACGCTCAACTCAATTGAAAAAGCTACGAATACACAAGCACTGGTTCGCACCCAGGGTCAGTGGCTCTCAGAAAGTTCAGGTGCACAGCCACCTGAAATTAGTGCAGCAACAATTTCTGCGGCTGACAAAGGAACAGTCACCGAGCAGACAGTTCGTTTTGCAAATCAGGACATCTTCATCGTGGGGCTTCCAATTCCTTCAGTGCACTCTGAGTATTTTGAAGTATTTAGTCTTTCGTCTCTGTCTAATACTCTTCAAACGTTGCTCGAGCTTCTTTCGCTAGGTACTCTTGCAATCTCTGTAATTGGAATTGTTGGTGGACTATGGGCTACTAGACGTGTGGTGAAACCACTTCGAGAGGTCTCAGAAGCTGCAGCACTAATTGCGCAAGGACAACTTGATACCCGACTCAGCGTAAACAATGCAGACCGAGAAGTTCAGCAATTATCTAACTCATTCAACGAAATGGTTGCTCAACTAGTGGAGCGACTTGACCGTGATGCACGTTTTGCGAGCGACGTTTCTCATGAACTTCGCTCCCCACTTACAACAGTCGTAACTACAGCAGCGATTCTTCAGCAACACCGTGCAGATCTATCGCCCGCCGGGCAAGAGAGTTTGGACCTCCTCACGGCTGACTTAGCTATCTTTCAAACCTTGGTCGAAGACCTCTTGGAAATGGCCAGGAATGATGCGGGGGCTACGCCGCACGTCAGCGAAAATGTCGCCGCAATCGAACTTGTCAATCAGGCTGCACGGTCTGCAGCTAGGAGACTTGGGATTGAGGCACCATCAATTGAACTTGACGCAAGTGTCAAGAATCCTCACATCGTTGTTGACCGTCGACGCTTCGAGAGAGTTATTGCAAACCTTTTGGACAATGCAACGAGGTATGCAGGTGGCGTCGTTGCAATTCGAGTTACGTGCACAGAAGCAAGTTTCATAGTGAACGTTGATGACGCTGGGACTGGAATAGCCCCAGATGAGCGCTCCCAAGTATTCGAGAGATTCTTTAGAGGTCGAATAGCTCACGACAGAAGTTCAGTCCGTGGCACAGGACTTGGACTCGCACTCGTTCGAGAACACATTGTGGCTTTTGACGGATCAATTATCGTTCTCGAAAGCCCAGAGGGTGGAGCAAGACTACAGATTTCGATTCCTATAAGTTCTGAGGAGTACGCATGAAAAAATTACGTACAGTACTCGCACTCTGTATAGGAGCGTTGCTACTGAGCAGTTGTTCGCTTATCCCTCAATCTAAGGGCCCCGTAGCAATTGCAAAGTCGAAGATTCCTTTTGGCCTGCTCGACAAGAACGTTCCGGGAACTAAAAGCTCCGTGCAGTTCGCTCGTGCTCCTATTTATCTGGTCCGAGCTGGCCACCTAGTCATTTCACGAAGAGTCGTCATTGCACCAGCGCAGGTTGTTGATGTGCTCAACCAGCTCCTACTTAACTTAACCCCCCTCGAAATTGCAGCACATGAACAAAGTGCAGTCCCTAATGGGCTACAGATACTGCAGGTAAATGTATTTAATGGTGCTGTTCGTGTAAACCTCGCTTCATCTATTTCGGCGTTCACCTTGATCGAGCGCCCGATAGCTATTGCGCAAATAGTTCTGACAGCTCAGGCGGCCGGAGCTCACAATGGCGTGATCTTTGCAATTGAAGGTGTGAGACAAAACGCGGCATTGCCATCGGGAAAAACGGCCGGCCGAGTCTTTGCGTACGAGTACTCTCAATTCGTTAATTAACGAGTGTGCTCAGTGTGCTGTGACGGCGCTGCGCTCCACAGATGTTCTAAGTCGTAATAGTCGCGAGACTCTTCATCAAAAACGTGAATGATTACATCGCCATAATCAAGTGCGACCCACTGACCTGAAGTCCAGCCTTCTTCTCGAATTGGCTTTATACCTAGCTCGACTTCAATGAGTCGCTCGATTTCTTCAGCGATTGATCGAACTTGGCGGTCATTTCGACCTACCGCAACAATTAATGCATCAAATGAGTCGACAAGTTCACGAAGGTCGAGTGCCGCAGTATCAAGACTTAGCTTCTCATCAGCGCCACGCTGAGCTGCATCAATAAGTTTGGCGACGAAATCTGTGTGTGGACCGCGAGACTGCTCGCTGCTGAATAAGGCCTGGCTCAGTGGGCCACCCCAAGCACAATGATCGCAGCCATGAATGGAAGCGAAACAGAAACAAGGCCAGCAACTACGTAGCGCTGCTTCGAGCGTCGAACGTCTTGGCGCCTTAGGGGCGCCGTTTCCAGAACGGACAGTCTTGGTGACCTGTGTCCGGATAGGTCATAGTTGCGTACGGCCATCTACTAAAAGACTACAGCTACCGGCCTTCAAAAATGGGAATTACCGGGTCAGGCACCAAATCCTGAAGATTTTCATTGAGATTTGCAGCTTCACGAATGAACGTGCTCGACAAGTCAACCGGATCCATTGGCACCAAATATGCATTCCATCCGAGCGGTAAATCCTCCTCGCCGCCTGGTCGTGGAATGACACCGACTTTTACCAAAGAGCGAAGCAGCACCGATTCGTGCCATGAATCGAGCTGCGAAGAAAGATCGGCACCAATGAGCAGGTCGACATGTTCGGCGTCATTTAGTAATTCACGAACAGTTTCAATTGTGTACGAAGGGCCATTACGTTTAATTTCACGGTCAGAAACACGCACTCCCTCGATGCCGTCGAAGGCCGCATGGGCCATCTTCAATCGAACATCTGCTGAGTGCAGTTGCACTGAGGAGCTCTTTTGGTAAGGGTCTCCAGCAACTGTTACCTCAATGTAATCAAACTGCTTTGTCGCAACTGCAGCCTTTAATGCAGCAACATGGCCAAAGTGCGGTGGATCAAAGGTTCCACCGAATAGGCCAATGCGATCTGCTTTCATGCCACGAGCCTAGAGCGCGATTGCCTTAGAGACCCCCTAGGCCCTACGATTGATAGATGGTAGAAGCGAAAAAGCCTTGGACATCGAACTCATGGCGCGGTCACACCGCGGCCCAGAGTCCTATTTGGCCTGATGAAGCTCACCTCACACGTGTTGAAGCT
>CAIKFN010000190.1 GCA_903826715.1 uncultured Actinomycetes bacterium | reverse complement strand
TAAGCGATTATTGAATGGTTGCTGATTTGAGTCTCATCCAAATTGCCTAGTATGGAACGAAAGCAACACCGTCCCCCAAGGAGTAGTGGTGGCAGTTATTGAAAGTTCAACAGATGTAGTTCTCGGCGGAGTCCGTGGAGGACCCGCTGTTAAGACACTTCGACAAGATCGCTGGTGGCTACAGCCAGTCGTTACCGTTTCGATTCTCACCGCATTCGTGGTGTACTCAACGTGGTCTGCATTTAATCCTCACAACTACTACGTGGGCGCAATGATGCACCGAGACCTCATTAGTCCGTTCTTCTCACCATGTCTCGCATCAAGTTGCGTCGCAGGATCAAAGATTGGCTTTGCACTTAGTGGGTGGTCGCTTTCTCCTGCGTTCTTGATTCTTATTTTCCCACTTGGATTTCGACTCACCTGTTACTACTACCGACGTAGTTACTACCGTGCGTTCTGGTGGTCACCACCAGCCTGTGCTGTTTCAGATGGTCACGCTAAGTACACCGGGGAAACGCGCTTCCCACTTCTTATGCAGAACGCTCACCGTTACTTCTTCTACTTCGGTATCGTGTTCAACTGCCTACTCACCTACGACGCAATCCGTGCGTTCCACCAGCCAGGTATTGGTTTCGGGGTAACACTCGGAACAATTGTCCTCACCGTGAACGCAACGCTGCTCTGGCTCTACTCACTGAGCTGTCACGCGTGTCGTCACCTCTGTGGTGGATCACTTAAGACATTCTCAAACCACCCGGTTCGTCACCGTCTGTGGAAGTTCATTACCCCTCTTAACGAAAACCACATGAAGTTTGCGTGGGCATCACTTATCTTCGTTGCTCTTACTGACGTCTTCGTGCGACTCGTTGCATCTGGCGCCATTACCGACTTGCGTCTCTTCTAAGGATTATTTGTGAGTAACTACGAACACCACGACTACGACGTCCTCATCATCGGTGCCGGTGGCGCTGGACTACGCGCCGCAATTGAAGCCAAGCAGCGCGGACTAAAAGTTGGCATCATCACGAAGTCACTGCTTGGAAAAGCCCACACCGTTATGGCCGAAGGTGGCATGGCTGCAGCCATGGGAAACGTGTACGAAGAAGACAACTGGATGGTGCACTTTCGTGACACCATGCGCGGAGGAAAGTACCTCAACAACTACCGCATGGCAGAACTTCACGCCAAGGAAGCTCCAGAGCGCGTACTAGAACTCGAACAATGGGGCGCGCTCTTTGACCGCACCAAAGACGGAAAGATCTTGCAGCGTGACTTCGGTGGTCACCGCTACGCACGACTTGCACACACTGGTGACCGCACTGGTCTAGAGCTCATCCGCACACTGCAACAGAAAGTTGTTTCTATGGGCACTGACGTGTTCATGGAGGTAAAGGTCTTGAAGCTCGTGCACGACGATGCTGGCCGTGTGGCTGGTTGTGTTGCTTATCACCGCGCATCTGGTGAGTTTGTAACCTTCGCCGCGAAGGCTGTCATCCTCGCAACTGGAGGAGCTGGAAAGTCTTGGAAGTTCACGTCGAACTCATGGGAGGGCACCGGAGACGGACACGCCATGGCTCTATGGGCTGGCGCCAAGTTGATCGACATGGAATGCATCCAGTTCCACCCAACCGGAATGGTCTGGCCGCTCAGTGTTCGAGGCATCCTCGTAACTGAAGGAGTTCGTGGTGACGGTGGAGTGCTTCGCAACTCACTCGGCGAGCGCTTCATGTTCAACTACGTAGCTCCAATGTTCCGCGCTGAAACCGCTGAAACTGAAGAAGAAGGCGACAGGTGGTACGAAGACCACAACGCTGGACGCCGCCCACCAGAACTTCTTCCACGTGACGAAGTGGCTCGCGCTATTAACACTGAAGTTAAGGCCGGACGCGGAGGACCACACGGTGGAGTATTCCTCGACATCGCAAGTCGTCGCCCAGCTGAATTCATTCGTCGTCGCCTACCTTCGATGTACCACCAGTTCATGGAACTGGCTGGTGTTGACATCACACGTGAGGCAATGGAGATCGGACCAACTTGTCACTACATCATGGGTGGCGTCCAAGTAGACGCTGACACGGCTGCTACTGCTGCTCCCGGTCTCTTTGCTGCTGGCGAAGTGGCGGGTGGAATGCACGGAGCTAATCGACTCGGTGGAAACTCACTCAGTGACCTCATTGTGTTTGGAAAGCGCGCTGGAGCTGGAGCTGCTGACTACGTACTAAGTGGACAGGCCGCAACATCACTCAACCAAGGCGCCGTCGACGCTGCGATCAAGGAAGCGCTCGCTCCTTTTGAGCGCACCGAAGGTGAGAACCCGTACACCATCCAGCACGACCTGCAAGAAATGATGCAGGCAAACGTTGGAATCATCCGTACACAGAGCGAACTCGACTTTGCACTTGCTGAACTCGAGAAGTTCACTGAGCGTGTGAAGAACATCGCAGTTAAGGGTGGCCGCGCTTACAACCCAGGTTGGAACCTAACTACTGACCTTCCAGCCATGCTCGCGGTCTGTAAGACAGTTGCACTCGGAGCTTCACTTCGTAAGGAATCTCGCGGAGGACATACTCGTGAAGACTTCCCAACAGCCAGTGAGGACTTCTCGAAGTTCAATCTTGCTCACTCATCAAACGGTGGTAACTGGGACAGTCCAATCGAGACAGTCGAGTCACCACTTCTTCCTATCCCACAAGAACTAAAAGCTCTGCTTGAGGAGGCCCACTAATGGCTGATGTAACAATGCGAATTTGGCGCGGTGACGCGTCGGGTGGAGAGTTCCAGAACTACACCATTGAGCAGAACGACAATGAAGTAGTCCTAGACGTTATTCACCGCATTCAAGCAACTGAAGCACCAGACCTCGCGTGCCGTTGGAACTGCAAGGCCGGTAAGTGTGGATCATGTTCTGCTGAAATCAACGGTAAGCCTCGACTTATGTGCATGACGCGTATGGACACGCTTCCAGAGGGGCCAGTAACGGTTACCCCAATGAAGACGTTCCCAATCATTCGTGACCTTGTAACTGACGTGTCGTTTAACTACGCCATGGCCGCCAAGATTCCTGCACTGCTGCCAAAGCCAGTGCCTGAGGGCGGATACCGCTTGATGCAAGAAGACGTTGAGCGAAGCCAAGAATTCCGTAAATGCATTGAATGCTTCCTCTGCCAGGACGTTTGCCACGTGATTCGTGACCACGAAGACAACAAGACCAACTACGCCGGTCCACGTTTCTTTATTCGTATTGCCGAGTTGGAGATGAACCCACTCGACACGAATGATCGACGTGAATTTGTTCGTGAAGAAATGGGACTTGGTTACTGCAACATCACTAAGTGCTGCACCGAGGTGTGCCCTGAGGGTATTCACATCACTGACAACGCAATCATTCCGCTTAAGGAACGCGTTGTTGCTGCGAACTATGACCCAGTTGCATGGTTAGGTCGAAAGATCCGTCGCCAGACTAAGAAGACCTCCGCCGAGGCTTCAGTACAGCCAGCGCCATAAGCCGTGGCTGACTTTCTCTCGAATGAATGGTTCGAGAGTCTTAATGAATCACTTCACCAAGCGGGACCAGTGCCGTTTGGTGAAGCGGGGTCAACCTACCGTGTTGTCCTTGAATTCGAAGATGCCCCAAGTGCAGTCCCTCACGCCATGACCTTCACAATGTCATCTGACGGCGCTTCAGTAGATGCTGGAGACCACTTGATGGCTGACGCGCTACTTCGTCTCACCTACGTTGATGCAGCAGCACTCAGCGCTGGGACGTTTGACAGCTCAGCTGCAATTCGCGAAGGACGTGTCAAGGTTCGTGGCGACATCAACAAGATTGTCCCTCTGCTCAGCTGGCTACAGAACGCTCATCCACTGAGTCAGTAGTTCTACTAAAGCAAAAATCCCCCTCGGTAATTAACCGAGGGGGATTTTTTATATCTTTAGATAAGTCCGAGCTTCTTCACGTCGTCACGCTCACCGATAAGTTCATCAGTGGTGATCTTGATGCGGTCCTTTGCAAAGTCATCGAGGTTGAAACCTTCCTTGACCTTCCATGCGCCATTGCCATCAGCCTGAACTGGGAATCCGAAGGTAAGACCCTCTGGAACTCCGTATTCACCGTTTGACGTAACAGCAACTGAAACACAGTCGTCAGCGGCGGTTGGTGTAGTGAGACTCACAACAGTGTCAATTGCAGCATTCGCTGCTGAAGCTGCAGAACTGAGTCCACGAGCTTCGATGATTGCTGCTCCACGCTTTTGCACAGTAGTGATGAATTCACCCTGTAGCCATGCACCGTCAGTGATTGCTGTTGGAACTGATTTTCCGTCAACAGTCGTGTTCGCAAAGTCTGGGAACTGCGTTGCTGAGTGGTTACCCCAGATGGCGAGGTTCTTCACACCAGCTACAGAAACGCCAGCTTTCTTTGCGATCTGCGTTTCAGCACGGTTCTGGTCAAGACGTGTCATTGCGAACCAGCGGTCTGCAGGGACTTCCAAGGCGTTTGAACGTGCAATAAGGCAGTTCGTATTGCAAGGGTTACCCACTACGAGAACGCGAACATCAGATGCTGCATTCTTTGCAATGGCTTGCCCCTGGGGCTTAAAGATGCCACCGTTCACGTTTAGAAGGTCAGCACGCTCCATGCCAGCCTTACGTGGAATTGACCCAACGAGCAGTGCCCAGTTGGTGTTGGTGAATGCGTGGTCCAGACTTGACGTTGCTTCAATTCCTGTAAGAAGTGGAAATGCGCAGTCGTCGAGTTCCATAACAACGCCTTCGAGCGACTTCATGGCTGGCTCGATTTCGAGGAGTCGTAGAACGACTGGCTGGTCTGGTCCTAGAAGCTGACCTGACGCGATGCGAAACAACAACTGGTAGCCAATTTGTCCAGCAGCACCCGTGACGGTGACGTGTAGTGGGGATTTCATTATTTTCCTTACTGTTCTATTTACGAGTGAACATCGTTTACTGATGCGAATACAGAGCACATAACTTCAGTTGCCCCGTCTATCCTACGAGAATTCTAATAATCCAAAATCGAGTGTTGCCCCAAAACACCTAAGAAAATAAGGCGTTATGGATCTCTCTGGTAGCCGTAGAGCGGTTCAAAGTGTAGAAGTGCAGACCAGGCGCACCAGCACCTAAAAGTGACTCACAAAGCTCTATGGCGGCGCTGATTCCCTCTTGGCGAACAGCGTCTGGGCCACCTTTTACGTCAGCGTTCTGAAGTCGCTCGATGAGAGCTTTTGGCACGTCAGAGCCCATCTTCGACATTCGCCCAATACCAGCGAGCGTCGTTACTGGCATGATCCCGGGAAGCACTGGCTTAGACACACCCAGCTCGCCTAATTCACTAACAAGACCAGTCCACTCACCTGGTTCAAAGAGAAGTTGCGTCACGGCAAAGTCTGCAAGCCCCATTTTCTGCGCCAAAAACTTTCGGTCACTCGCAATGTCGGGTGAGCGTGGGTGGCCCTGCGGGTGAGCAGCCACACCAATTGAAAATCCCCCAACTTCACGTGCGAGCTCCACCAGATCAAGTGCGTGGGTAAATTCTGAAGCCACGAGAGCTGGGTCATCAGGAATGTCGCCGCCAAGCGCCATGACATTTTCAACACCGGCAGACTTATAGTTTCCAAGAATTTCGCGCATCTCATTTTTTGTGTGACCAACACAAATCAGGTGCGCCATGGCAGTGATGTGATCTGTTTTTTCAATCTGCGTTACAAGGTCAAATGTGCGCTGGCGAGATTCTCGTCCTCCGCGGTAGGTGACAGAAACAAATGATGGGCTTAGATCTTCGAGTTCACGAAGTGTCGTAGAGAGCTGAGCGCTTTCAGCGTCAGACTTCGGTGGAAAATACTCGAATGAACGAGTAACACCCTTGGCTAATAAAGCATCAATGCGCACGGACTATTCGCGACCGAAATCATCTTCGAGACGAACAATGTCATCTTCTCCGAAGTAAGAGCCGTGCTGCACTTCAATAAACACAACTGGCTTGTCGGTTCTGTTTTCGCAGCGGTGCGCTTGACCAAGTTTGATGTCAATGCTCTCGCCCTCAGACACTTCGTGCTCGATGCCATCGAGCGTGACAATCGCAGTTCCAGAAACTATGAACCAGTGTTCAGCGCGCTTGGAGTGCTGCTGGTAACTGAGACGCATATGAGGATCGACAACAATGCGCTTGACCTTGTGATCAAAGGCGGTCTCGTCGAGTACCGTGAAATTTCCCCACGGCCTCTTATCGAACTCACGCCCGTATTGGTCTTTTTCGGTCATCGAATCTTCTCCGCAGCTAGTACAGCGTTGCGTAACAGCATTGCACGAGTCATTGGTCCAACGCCACCGATGCGTGGCGTGATCCAACCCGCAACGCTGGCAACGTCTTCATTTACGTCACTCATTAGTTTCTTGCCCAACCAACTAGTCCCAGCACCAACTACCGCCGCCCCGGGCTTGACCATGTCTGGTGTTACGAGCCCCGCAACGCCCGCCGCCGCCACAATGACGTCGGCGGTTTTAACAATGGATGCCATGTCTTCTACCCCGGTGTGCACAACAGTTACTGCTGCGTTGCAGCCTGGACGTCGCATGGCAAGAAGAAGTGAGAGCGGGCGACCAATGGTGAGTCCGCGTCCAATGATGACCACGTGCTTTCCTTCAACTGGAACTTTGTGCGCCATGAGCAATTCAACAATTCCTGCTGGGGTGCACGGAAGTGGACCGGGTGCGCCCATTACGAGGCGCCCGAGATTTACTGGGTGTAGCCCGTCAACGTCTTTGTCGGGGTTGATGCGAAGGAGAATTTGTTCTTCGTTGATGCCAGCAGGCATTGGAAGTTGCACCAGGATTGCGTGTACGTTCGAGTCAGCGTTAAAGCGGTCGATTACTTTTTCAACGTCAGACTGCGTTGCACTTGATGGTAGGTGTTCGTGAAATGAAGAGATCCCGATTTCTTCACAGTCCGCGTGCTTCATCGCAACGTACTTCGCACTCGGGCCGTCGTCTCCAACCAGCACTGTTCCGAGCCCTACGCTTCGCCCTCCTGCTTTTAGTCGTGACACACGGTCGGCGAGTTCCATCTTGATGCGTCCAGCTAGGCGCTCTCCATCAAGTAGTTCAGCTGTCATGGGACTCCTAATGACGGAAGTGACGCTCACCGGTGAGCATCATTACGATACCGGCTGCATTCGCCGCATCAATAACTTCCTGGTCTCGTACGGATCCTCCGGG
>CAIKFN010000189.1 GCA_903826715.1 uncultured Actinomycetes bacterium | reverse complement strand
CACGCCAGTGCAGACTTTGCTGAGAAGGAAAGGATGATGTAGATCCGCTCCCCGTAGAGGTAGTTCTTCCACTTACCAATCTGCTTGTACTGAAGCCACTGGTTGAGTGCGAAGCAGTTGAAGAAGAGGAAGAGGCTCACAACAATTCCGTAGACGAATCCTGGGGGGGATGCTGTGCCAACCCTGTTTGGTGAAATAAGTAGGAACAGAACAATTAACCATGGAGCAATTCCAGCAATGCAACCGAAGTAGAAAGGCATAAGTCCGCCTTCTCCCGGGACCTCATACTTTTCTTGGAGCCAACCAAAGAGAATCATTGAAATGTTGGCGACTGAAATTGCGAGGAGCTCACCGAAGTCGGTGATTGACCAGAGTGTTGAGATCAAAATAATCATGAGTGTTGAAGAGAGCGAGTACTCAACCCAACGCGCGTAGTTGCGCTGATTCCTCAGATCGTTTTGGTATCTAGAGAACCCTGGCCCTGAAATGATCCAAAAGTGTGCTGCTGCACTCATAAATAGGAACAATGCGCAGCAAAGACCAATTGGCAGCTGGAACAGGGTTACTGGCGCGTCATTAGCGGTCCCAGGGCCGCCCGATGTGTAGGTTCCCGTCACCGGTAGAGAGAAGCTGTTACTGAGAAGCAAAATGAGCACCCCGGATACGAGGTGAAGAATGCCTGCGTACGTATTGAGCCGCTTCAGTTTCTGGGAAGTTTCTGCAGGGATTTCTAGGAGTGTTTTAGTTGCCATCTCCAAAATCTACTTGAATTTAGCTATTTTTTTTACTCAAGATTTTGACCAAAATTCCACCCAAAACAAACAGCAATCCGAGGGGGAGCGTGAATAGCTCGATCCAGAGAGCAGCCCCACCTTTGCTTTCATTAAAAAATTGGGTCACATCAAAATGATTGATTAGCAAGTCAACAATGAGAGGCAGCAAAGCAAGTGCGTAGCCAATTCGCATCAAGGCTTTTGAGAGTGTCTGCATTGCTCAATGGTATTAGTGAGGCGTCGCTAAGCAGGACATAGAAATCAATGACTTGATTACGTGGCGAAGATAAGGTTTGTCAAACATTTTTAAAGGTTGGTAGTCATGGCAACTAATGAATGGCCAAAACAGGGACCTGCTTCCTACTTCCCATCAATCGAGAAGAAGTATGGAAAGTCAATAGCGCAGTGGCAGAAGATAATTACTAAATGTGGCAAAGAGAAGCACATGGAAATTGTGAATTACCTGAAGTCAGAGCATGAGATGGGTCATGGTCACGCGAATGCACTTGTTCTCTGGACGCTTCAGGGTAACAAAGCAAAGTAGTTATAAAAAAGTTGATAACTGATTTCGTACAGTTTTAAATATTAATTTGACTAAATTAACCAATTAAATTTTGCTCACAACGATGCAAAATTTGGTCCCAAGATAACTGGATTATTCGACATTATTTAATGATTTATTTTGTATATGAATTCCTAATAATTACTTAGGTTTTTAAATAATGTTTGCAATTTTTTAGAAAAACCGTAAGATTCATTTCGGGAACACCCCCAATTAAGGAGTTTTTTCATGAATAACGCTGTACTGACGCTTTCACATGGACAGTTCAATTTGGTATACAACGCGCTTTCATTTGTATTTGCCGCGATGCTTGCTTCTTTTGTTTACTTCCTGTTGATGCGTAATCAAATTACAAAGAAAAACCAAACTGCGCTTACATTGACAACACTTGTAGTGTTGATCGCTGGTTACCACTACCTACGTATCTTCAACTCATGGAACGAAGCGTTCCACTATGTAAACGGTATGTATGTTCAGTCAGGGCTTCCATTCAACGAAGGATATCGCTACGTTGACTGGCTCCTTACAGTGCCACTTCTTCTTGCAGAGCTCATTGCTGTGCTTCGTCTTAAGGCAGAAGTTGCACGTGGACTAACAATTAGGCTTTCAGTTGCTTCGGCGGCGATGATTGCTCTTGGTTACCCAGGTGAACTTGCAGCTTCTCACTCGACAGCCCGACTTGTATGGGGAGCACTTTCAACAGTCTTCTTCATCTACATCTTGTACGTCCTATTCGTAGAACTTACAAAGTCGCTTGAAGGTCAGGCTGCACGTGTGCGTCAATTGGTTTCAGGTATGCGTTGGGTGATTTTGGTGACATGGATGGTATATCCAGTCGCT
>CAIKFN010000188.1 GCA_903826715.1 uncultured Actinomycetes bacterium | reverse complement strand
TAAGCGATTATTGAATGGTTGCTGATTTGAGTCTCATCCAAATTGCCTAGTATGGAACGAAAGCAACACCGTCCCCCAAGGAGTAGTGGTGGCAGTTATTGAAAGTTCAACAGATGTAGTTCTCGGCGGAGTCCGTGGAGGGCCTGCAGTTAAAACACTTCGACAAGATCGCTGGTGGTTACAGCCAGTCGTCACCGTTTCGATTCTCACAGCATTCGTTGTGTACTCATCGTGGTCAGCATTCAACCCCCACAATTACTACGTGGGCGCAATGATGCACCGTGACCTCATTAGTCCGTTCTTCTCACCGTGCCTCGCATCAAGCTGCGTCGAAGGATCACAAATTGGCTTCGCACTCAGCGGATGGTCACTGTCTCCTGCATTCTTGATTCTTATTTTCCCTCTCGGGTTTCGACTCACCTGTTACTACTACCGGCGTAGTTACTACCGTGCGTTCTGGTGGTCACCACCAGCCTGTGCTGTTTCAGATGGTCACAAGAAGTACACCGGTGAAACTCGTTTCCCACTTCTTATGCAGAACGCTCACCGCTACTTCTTCTACTTCGGTATCGTGTTCAACTGCCTACTCACCTACGACGCAATCCGTGCGTTCCACCAGCCAGGCATTGGCTTCGGGGTAACACTCGGAACAATTGTCCTCACCGTTAATGCAACGCTGCTCTGGCTCTACTCACTTAGCTGTCACGCATGTCGTCACCTCTGTGGTGGATCACTCAAGACATTCTCGAACCACCCAGTTCGTCACCGCTTGTGGAAGTTCATTACCCCTCTTAACGAAAACCACATGAAGTTCGCGTGGGCATCACTTATCTTCGTTGCCCTTACTGACGTCTTCGTGCGACTCGTTGCATCTGGCGCCATTACCGACTTCAAACTCTTCTAAGGATTATTTGTGAGTAACTACGAACACCACGACTACGACGTCCTCATTATCGGTGCCGGTGGCGCTGGACTACGCGCCGCCATTGAAGCGAAGCAGCGCGGACTTAAGGTCGCGATCATCACTAAGTCACTGCTCGGTAAAGCACACACCGTTATGGCTGAAGGTGGCATGGCCGCTGCCATGGGAAACGTGTATGAAGAAGACAACTGGATGGTTCACTTTCGTGACACCATGCGCGGAGGGAAGTACCTCAATAACTACCGCATGGCAGAACTTCACGCGAAGGAAGCTCCAGAGCGCGTACTAGAGCTCGAACAATGGGGCGCACTCTTTGACCGCACCAAAGACGGAAAGATCTTGCAGCGTGACTTCGGTGGTCACCGCTACGCACGACTTGCTCACACTGGTGACCGCACTGGTCTAGAGCTCATCCGCACACTGCAGCAAAAAGTTGTTTCTATGGGCACTGACGTGTTCATGGAAGTAAAGGTCTTGAAGCTCGTGCACGACGATGCTGGCCGCGTGGCTGGCTGTGTTGCTTATCACCGCGCATCTGGTGAGTTTGTAACCTTCGCCGCAAAGGCAGTCATCCTCGCAACTGGAGGAGCTGGAAAGTCTTGGAAGTTCACGTCGAACTCATGGGAAGGCACCGGAGACGGACACGCCATGGCTCTATGGGCTGGCGCCAAGTTGATTGACATGGAATGCATTCAGTTCCACCCAACTGGAATGGTCTGGCCGCTCAGTGTTCGAGGCATCCTCGTAACTGAAGGTGTTCGTGGAGACGGTGGAGTACTTCGTAACTCACTGGGTGAGCGCTTCATGTTCAACTACGTCGCTCCAATGTTCCGCGCTGAAACTGCTGAAACTGAAGAAGAAGGCGACAAGTGGTACGACGATCACAATGCTGGACGTCGCCCGCCTGAACTTCTTCCACGTGACGAAGTAGCTCGCGCTATTAACACTGAAGTTAAGGCCGGACGCGGAGGACCACACGGTGGAGTATTCCTCGACATCGCAAGTCGCCGCTCGGCTGAATTCATTCGCCGTCGTCTACCTTCGATGTACCACCAGTTCATGGAACTGGCTGGTGTTGACATCACACGTGAAGCAATGGAAATCGGACCAACCTGTCACTACATCATGGGTGGTGTCCAAGTAGACGCTGATACGGCTGCAACTGCTGCTCCTGGACTCTTTGCTGCTGGCGAAGTGGCGGGTGGAATGCATGGGGCTAACCGACTAGGTGGAAACTCACTCAGTGACCTCATCGTGTTTGGAAAGCGCGCTGGTGCTGGAGCTGCTGACTACGTTCTAAGCGGACAGGCTGCAACCTCACTTAACCAAGGCGCCGTCGAAGCTGCAATCAAGGAAGCACTCGCTCCGTTTGATCGCAGCGAAGGTGAGAACCCGTACACAATTCAACACGACCTACAAGAAATGATGCAGGCGAATGTTGGAATCATCCGTACACAGAGCGAGCTCGACTTTGCACTTGCTCAGCTTGAGGTATTTACTGAGCGTGTGAAGAACATCGCAGTTAAGGGTGGCCGTGCTTACAACCCGGGTTGGAACCTAACTACTGACCTTCCAGCCATGCTCGCGGTCTGTAAGACAGTTGCTCTCGGAGCTTCATTCCGAAAGGAATCACGTGGTGGTCACACTCGTGAAGACTTCCCTACCGCCAGTGAGGACTTCTCAAAGTTCAACCTGGCTCACGCATCAAACGGTGGTAACTGGGACAGTCCAATCGAAACTACCGAGTCACCGCTTCTACCTATCCCACAAGAACTAAAAGCTCTGCTTGAGGAGGCCCACTAATGGCTGATGTAACAATGCGAATTTGGCGCGGAGACGCGTCGGGTGGAGAGTTCCAGAACTACACCATTGGACAGAAT
>CAIKFN010000187.1 GCA_903826715.1 uncultured Actinomycetes bacterium | reverse complement strand
GTCTCATCCATCATTGCCAACGCAATTTCCGCCATTTTCGAGGATGCTTCAGTTTCTGACATCTTCGGTGGCGAGAACCTCCTGTAGCCAAAAACGCCTATCTGGCCTACCGGCTAGACTTATTTCCCGGTGCCCAGCCCACTTTTGGGCGGCAAACCATTCGTAAGAGGAGTTTTCATGACACAAGCAACGTTGAACGCGCTGACCACACGAGACAAGGGTTCACGTAACTCACGCCGCCTACGCGCAGCTGGATCAATTCCTGGCGTTGTCTACGGTGAAGGTGTAGCTCCACTCGTAGTCTCTGTAGACGCAAAAGAGTTTCGAACATCAGTCTCTGGTGACCAGGGACTTAACTCACTGATTACTCTGACCGCTGATGGTAAGAGTTACACCGTGCTTGCACGTGAACTACAACGTCACAAGGTTCGTGGCACTGTTGCGCACATTGACTTCCAGGTTGTTGACCCTAACAAGCCAGTTATTGCGACTGTTCCAGTTCACATGATTGGTGACGCCGTAGAAGTTCGTCACGCTGACTGGGAAATTGACCAGCAGTTGTTCAGTGTTGAACTTAAGGCTCGTCCTGCAGATGTTCCAACTCACGTTGACGCTGACATTTCTCACTTGACACCAGGAGCGACCCTTCACGTTGGAGACCTTGTTCTTCCCGCGGGCGTTGAAGCAGCTGGCGACAAGAACGCAGCTGTTGTCTCAACTCGTCAAGGACGTGTTGCACTCGTTGGTGGTGGCCAAGACGCAGCCGCTGCAGCACCAGATGCTGCCGCTGCTCCAGCAGCTACCCCTTCGGCGTAGTTCGCCGTGGCGCTTCGGCGCTCTAAGGATGAAGAACGAAGAGGAAGTGCATCGTCACTGCTTATTGTCGGTCTCGCCAATCCAGGAACTGAATACGAAGGAACACGTCATAACGTAGGAGGCGATGCTGTTCGTCTCGTGTGCGAACGTCGCGGAGTCAAATTAACACTTGAACGTCGCCAGCGTGCGATGACTGCTGCAATCACGACTCCACGCGGTGTCGTAACGCTTGCGGTACCAACCACTTACATGAATGAATCAGGTGCAGCACTTCCACCGCTTCTAAAACGAACATCATTGCCTGACCTCGAGCACCTCGTTATTGCTCATGATGAGCTAGACCTCGAGCCAGGGCGCCTGCAGTTCAAGCAAGGTGGTGGCCTCGCGGGGCACAACGGACTCCGTTCAATTACGAGCGCCCTCGGAACACAAGATTTCGGGCGACTTCGTATTGGTATTGGAAAACCAATCACTAAAGAGCAGGGCGCTGATCACGTACTTCGCAAGCTAACTGGCGCGCGAAAAGAAGCATTGCTTCGTGACGTTACTGCAGCCGCTGACGCCATTGAGATGCTCCTTGACTATGACTTTGTAGACGCACAAGCTCGAGTGAATGGTGCTCGTGGCTAATACATCAGGACTCGCGCGTGTCTTAGAGCACGTCGCACCCTCGATTCGAGCCTCGGTCGCATCGGGTTCATTTATTCCAAGTAGTTATGCAACACCACTTGCGGTAGCAAGTTATGCACACCAAGATCAACTCACTCTTGTCGTTACCGCAACGTCTAGTGAAGCCGACGTCCTACGTGATGCGCTTGGTGCACTACTCAATGATGATGACTGCGTTGCCTTATGGCCAGGATGGGACACGCACCCTCTTGAGCGAGTCAGCCCCGACAGTTCGGTCATGGCAATGCGGTCACTGCTTCGCTGGAGATTGATGAGTAGCGACCGACCACGGATTCTTGTGGCATCGGTGAGGTCAGTCACTCAAATTCTTCCACCTGAAGAGCTTGTTGCACCTATTGACGTAGTGCGTGGTGCATCACTTGAGCGTGACAGTTTCATTACTGCGCTCCCTTCAATGGGGTACCGGCGTGAAAATTTGGTGGAACACCGTGCCGAGTTTGCGGTGCGAGGTGGCATTGTCGACGTTTGGCCGGCGCAGGGGAATGATCCGATTCGTCTCGACTTTTTTGGTGACGAGATTGAGCGACTAACGACGTTTGACATAGCAAATCAGCGCTCGCTACACGACATTGATCATGCCTACATCGCGCCCGCACGTGAGTGGGTTCCCACAGAAAAAACTAGACAGCGTGCTGAATCATTTATTAAGTCTGCACCGTGGGGGCGTGAAACGTTTGAGCGAATCGCCACTGGGCAGCTCTTTGATGGCATGGAAGGCTGGATGCCACTGTTCATTGATTCGCCAAAAACAATTCTTGATGAATTACAAGACTTTCAGTGCGTTGTTGTGGAGCCTGCCCGTGTTGAGAGCAGGCTTAATGATCTTCTCGATGAGGAGCGTGAACTCGCTAATGCGGTTGCTCAGACGTGGAAGGCGACTGGCGAAATAGGACTGCTGCACGCCACGTGGGAGCAGTCATTGAGCACTCGCATGGACACCGTTCTTAGTGCTGGAGGATCTGGTGAGAGTTCTATGGGGCTTATTTCACCTCCCGTAGTGCAAGGTGATGCGTCACGAATTGCGAGTCACGTCAGAAATTGGAGTCAAAAGCATCGCGGTGTAGTTCTGACGTCGAACCCTGCAGCGGTTGAACGTATGGCTGATCAACTTCGTGGGGAAGGAATTGAAGTCACTACTGATCCAGAAAAAGTTTTAGATGTTCGCATTACAGTTCTCATGAGCTCACTTCCAGCAGGGTTCAGCATTGATGACCCTGAGATCGTGGTCTGGAGTGAGAGTGACCTCACTGGGCGACGCTCGGTACACCGGGCCGCTCGCACCCGCGCACGAAATGTTGATGGTTTCTTCGACGACCTCGCCATTGGCAGTTATGTAGTTCATCGCCAGCACGGTGTAGCAAAATTTTCTGGCACAACGACTAGAGCTATTAATGGTGTTGTTCGAGATTATTTAATTTTGGAATTCAAAGATGGTCGCAGTTACTGGCCAACGGAACAAATTGATGCGCTCACTCCCTACACCGGAGGAGATGGGCCAGCGCTCTCGCGCATGGGGGGTGCTGAGTGGCAAAAAACTCGCGCCAAAGCTCGAGCTGCTGCATTCTTGGTTGCTCAAGAACTTGTTGATTTGTATCGCCAGCGAAACATTGCTGTGGGCCACGCCTTTAGTGCGGACACTACGTGGCAACGAGAGATGGAAGAGTTATTTCCCTACACGCTCACTGCAGATCAAGCACAGGCCATTAGTGATGTGAAAGCTGACATGGAAATGCTTCGTCCCATGGACCGACTGGTTTGTGCGGACGTCGGATTCGGAAAAACAGAGATTGCAATTAGAGCTGTATTTAAAGCAGTTCAGGACAATAAGCAGGCAGCAGTGTTGGTGCCTACAACTCTGTTAGCTAGTCAGCATTTTGCAACAATGGTGGACCGCTTCGCTGGGTTCCCCGTCAAAGTTGCGCTCATGAGTCGTTTTGTTGATGATGCGGAAATGAAAGCAACTACTCAGGGCCTTAAAGAAGGAACCATTGACGTTGTAATTGGAACGCATCGCCTGCTGTCTGAAAACGTTCAGTTCAAAGATCTCGGGTTACTGGTTGTAGATGAAGAGCAGCGCTTTGGTGTTACCCACAAAGAAGCAATAAAAACTCGGTCAGTGAACGTTGACGTGTTGACACTTAGTGCCAGTCCAATTCCTCGGACACTGGAGATGGCATTCGCGGGAATTCGCGACCTTTCTATGGTGACAACGCCACCAGCTGATCGTCGGCCAATCCTTACGCACGTAGGTGAATATTCTGAGCCAGCGGTGGTTGAAGCTATTCGCAGAGAATTACTTCGTGAAGGTCAGGTTTTCTTTGTCCATAATCGTGTCTCAGATATTGATCAAGTAGCAAGACGCATTGGCCAACTAGTGCCTGATGCTCGAATCGCCATTGCGCATGGTCAGATGGATGAAGGCACGCTCGAACGCGTGATGGTTGATTTTTGGGAACGCAGATTCGATGTCTTGGTGTGCACCACTATTGTCGAATCTGGCATTGACTTACCTTCGGTCAATACATTGATTGTTGATCGTGCAGAGCGGCTCGGGCTCGGACAAATGCACCAGTTGCGTGGGCGAGTGGGAAGAAGCGGACAGCGTGCATACGCGTACTTATTTCACCCGGCGGACCAGGTGATCTCTGAAACTGCATACGAGAGACTTCGTACCATTGGCGACAACACCGCACTCGGAAGTGGTTTCAAAATTGCAATGCGCGACCTAGAAATCAGAGGAGCCGGAAACTTACTTGGTCACGACCAGTCCGGACCGGTCGCTGCAGTGGGTTACGACCTCTACGTGCAGCTAGTTGCAGAAGCTGTGGCCGACGCTAAAGGGTTCACTGTCGCTGATGTTGTGCCAATCAACTTGGACGTTCCCGGTGAAGCACATCTGCCTAAGGAATATGTCGAAGCAGACGACGCTCGCCTTGAGGCGTACCGTCGCCTGGCAACGATCACTACGTCTGAAGAACTCAGTGATCTTCGAGATGAATGGACCGATCGCTACGGGGCACTTCCGAATCCAGCAATTGGCCTACTAGAGCTCACTGAACTTCGATTGCTGTGCATCTCCCAAGGAATAACAAATGTGACAGTGCTCCCCGCAAAAGTTGGCGTTCGCTCAAAGCCAGTCATAAAGGTCACACCACTTCTGCTGACGCTCAGTCAACAGATGCGATTTCGACGTAAGTACGGCTCCAATGCGTACTCAGAAGATTCCAAGGAACTTCGCTTAGAAGTTGCCACAAATGGGTCATCACCAGCAGACATTCTGCAGTTGCTTCAAGAGGCAACTGAGGTTTCTAGCGTCAACTAATCGGTAGCATGGCTCTGTGCGTCGAATAACTCTGATCTTTGTCGTGGCCCTCCTTGGAGCGGGCCTTTTCGGCTTTAGCAATCTTTCCTCTGGGATTTCAGCGAATGGGACCAAGCTCTCATCCAAAGAATTCCGTGCTGAGCTAACTGCGATTACTCAGAGTCCAAACTTACAGTGCTACTTGTCGGCACTAGCTGTGCAGAATTTTTCACCTGGATCTGGTGACGCGACGATTACAGGTACTGCAGCTGGTGCGTGGGCAAATTTACGAGTTGAGGGCATCGCAATAGATCAATACGTGACATCTCACTTTCATGTGAATTTTTCCTCAGCAAAAGAAATCGCATTGGCAACGTCGTCGCTTGAAGGTGAATTAACTCAAGCAGCTCAGACAAATTCGTTGTCATGCCCAGGTGCTTCAGCTGATGCCATCGCTGCAATGCCCTCAGAGATGCGAAAAGCGGAAATTGAAGACCAAGCTGCGTCGATGTATTTACTGGGCAAGTTGAATACCACTATTGCAATTACTGCGCCAAACATCCAGACCTATTACGAGCAACACATTTCTTCATACGACACAATTTGTGTAAGTGTCGCAGTTGTTTCTCCCGCACAAGTTGCTGCATTTAGCGCTGACGAGTCGAGTGGGGCAACAGTCGCCCAACTTGCAAAGAAGTATTCAGTTGACAAGTCAGCTGTCAGTGGTGGTTCCTACGGTTGCTACGGACCGACAAATTCGAGTTATGCAGCAGTGCGTTCCGACACAGTTGGTTTGGCACTTAACAAGTACTCAACACCACAATCAGTGACGTATAGCGGACAAACGTTCGCATTGTTTGTCGCCGCAACGAAACGAACAACGACACCATTCACTCAAGCTGCGGGTGCGGTAGTCAGTGATGTTCAGCACCTGAATGCTTCGTCAGCATCAACTATTAAGTCGAACATTCTTTACGCTGCAGCTATAACGGTGGACCCTGCATTTGGAAGATGGGGACTAAGCAAAACAACTGGGCCAGGAATTTTTGCTCCCGCGCTTCCGGCATCTGGAACAGTTACTTCTCCATCAATACTTACGGCAGCTAACTCCACGAAGTATCAGTGAGTAAACCCGTTGTACGAGTTGTTGGACTTGGTCCAAGCAATGCGCAACACGTAACTACTCGCACAACTGAACTCCTTAACTCCTCACCGGTAGCAAGACTGCGCACTCGCGTACACCCAGCAGCCGATGCGTTCGCTGGTGTGACCAGTTACGACGATTTCTATGAATCAGCTGATTCATTTGAAGTTCTCTATCCTCGAATAGTTGATGACTTGGTGCTTCTGGCTACTACTTCTCCAAATCATGAAGTTGTGTATGCAGTTCCAGGCTCGCCAATGGTGGCTGAGCGCACAGTCGAGTTGCTTCGCCTTCGAGGCGACATTGAAGTACTCACCGAACCTGCAATTTCAGTTATTGATGTTGCCTGTGCTCGCTTAGGTAAAGATCCGATGACCTTGGGGCTTCGAATTGTGGATGCCCTGGGCTCGGTGGAGCCATTTCGTGGGCCAGGACCTCTGTTAATTCTGCAAACATACGCACCTGAGATTCTGGCGAGTGTGGCGGACCGACTGCCTAAGGACACAATCGTCACAGTGCTCCATCACGTTGGTCTCGGTGACGAGGTCATTAAAGAATTACGTGCTTCAGAGTTAGTGAGTTTTTCGAGTGCCGATCATCTGACATCACTGTGGGTCGAGGGACTTAGAACCGCTGGTGAATCAATAGACGATCTTGTTGATTTCATGAGGCGCTTACGAGCAGAGTGCCCATGGGACCAGGAGCAAACCCACGCTTCGCTAACGCGTCATCTGCTCGAAGAGGCATACGAGACACTTGACGCACTCGAAACATTTGTTCGCGTTGAAGCAGAGGGCGCAGATGAAGCTTTGGCCGTTGCTCACGTGGAAGAAGAACTAGGCGATTTGCTATTTCAAATCGTATTTCATGCCGAACTAGGCAATGAAGAAGGGCGTTTCAATTTTGCGACTATTGCTGATGGCGTTCGCGACAAACTTACTGGCCGCCATCCTCATGTTTTTGGAGATGTGAAGGTGAGCGGCTCTGATGACGTTGCATCGCGCTGGGAAGATTTAAAGAAGAAAGAAAAAGGACGCGAGAGTGTCACTGACGGCATTGCGTGGCAACTCCCAGCACTTACGCTGTACGCAAAGCTTCTAAGAAAAGCTCAGCAGCTAGATCTGGCTTCTTCGACGGGCTCAAGTGCCCGTGACGAAGCGGTTGCGGCTTTACAAATGCTTAATTTTGATTCGACTTCCGTAAGTGATTCTCAGTCAACGTCAGATACTGAACGCGCATGGGGTGATGCCCTGAGTGCCATTGCGACTTGCGCGCAGTGGTCGGGGATTGACCTCGAGGGAGTACTTCGAGAAAGAGCGTTGCAACTCAGAGATGAAATCCAACAACAAGAGTCTTCGAAGACTAAGTAATTCCTCTGGTCTTATAGACTTGGTGTAACTAGTAGGAGCAATTGTGAGCGCAATCGTACGAATTATTGGCCGTCAAATCTTGGACTCTCGCGGCAACCCAACAGTTGAAGCAGAGGTATTTCTTGAGTCAGGATCTTCAGGGCGTGCTGCTTCGCCGTCAGGGGCTTCTACGGGTTCCCACGAAGCAGTTGAATTGCGAGATGGTGGCGCTGCATGGGGTGGCAAGGGTGTTCGCAATGCAGTCAATTTCGTAAACACGGAAATAAACAAGCAATTGAGCGGTGCTGACTCAACGAACCAGCCCGCAATTGACCAGGCAATGATTGACCTCGACGGAACTGATAACAAAGGTCGCCTCGGAGCTAACGCAATTCTCGCTGTGTCACTCGCAGCGGCAAAAGCATCTGCCGCTGAACTTGATATCCCACTCTTTTCGTACATTGGAGGCGCGAACGCTCATGTACTTCCAGTACCAATGATGAATGTTGTAAATGGCGGGGTACACGCAAAGAACTCGATTGACTTTCAAGAGTTCATGGTGATGCCTATTGGGGCATCATCATTCTCTGAAGCACTGCAGTGGGGAACTGAGACCTACCACGCACTTAAGAACGTCCTTGTGAAGCGCAATCTTGCTACCAGCGTTGGTGATGAAGGTGGATTCGCCCCAGACCTGCCAGACAATGAGACGGCGGTGAAGGTATTGATGGAAGCGATTGAGTCGACTGGTCGCACTCCGGGTAGTGACATTTCAATTGCGCTAGACCCCGCGGCTAGTGAGGTCTACCGTGACGGTGCATATCACCTCGATGGTGAAGGACGAGTTCTCTCCAGTCTTGAAATGGTTGACTACTGGGCTGATCTCTGTGATCGCTATCCAATTGTTTCAATTGAAGATGGTCTGCACGAAGAAGACTGGGACGGCTGGAAAGCACTTACTGAGAAATTAGGAAAGCGCATCCAGCTCGTTGGTGATGACTTATTCGTCACGAACAAAATCTTGCTGCAAAAGGGAATTGAGCGTGGCGTCGCCAACTCAATTTTGATCAAGTTGAATCAAATTGGAACGCTCAGCGAAACGCTCGAAACTGTTGAACTGGCCAGAAAAAATAGTTATAGCGCTGTAATTTCGCACCGTTCAGGTGAGACTGAAGACACTACGATTGCAGACCTCGCTGTCGCGACAAACGCTGGTCAAATTAAAACTGGCGCCCCAGCACGATCTGACCGCGTGGCGAAGTACAATCAATTACTGAGACTGGAAGAACTTCTCGGAGATCAGGCTCGATTTCTAGGTGCAGCGTCTTTGTCGGGGGCGAATAGTGGCAACAACTCATAACGCAACATCGCAGAAGAGCAATCAGTGGATGCTTCCTCTCGCCATTGTGACCGCTCTCGCCATGCTCGTTGGTTGGTTTCCTCTGACGTCTCTTTGGAGTCAACAAAGCCAAATTAATGCGACAAAAGCTCAAATCGCGGCGATTAAGCAAGAGCAAAAGTCGTTGACCCTTCAATCTGATTCCTCATCTACGCAAACAGAATTAATGATTCAGGCGCGTGAACAGTATCAACTTGTTCTTCCTGGTCAGAGTCTCATACAAGTGCTACCTGGGCTCGCCAGTGGTGCGGTAGCCGAGCACGCAGGTGACCCTGGATTTAGCCCAGTGGTTTCTCCTTCTTCGGTTTCAACTCTTACTTCGGTGACCTCACCAAGTACTGGCACCACGCATGCATCCTCGAACAACTTCTTCACTCGGTTCTTACACACCCTTGAGTTTTGGCGTTGAGCACATTTCATGATGCTTCACCACAAGACGTTGAAGCTGTAGAAGAACTTCTCGGTCGCTCGCTGTCTGGCCGTTTTGCAGTGGTCGTCAGGCGTGCAGATGGGCGCCCAGTTGTTATTGAAAATGAGCCCCACATGCGTGATGGAACACCAATGCCCACACTCTTTTGGTTAATAGACCCTGAGTTGCACGATGAAGTAAGTCGGATGGAAGGCAATGGAGGCGTGCATCGGTTTGAAGCTTTAGTTGACCCTGAAAGACTTATTCAAACTCACGCATTATATGAACAACGCCGAAATGCCGCGACTGTGCGCCTCGATGGTGCTCAACCTTCTGGCGGTGTTGGTGGAACACGAATTGGCATTAAGTGCCTGCATGCTCACCTAGCAAATTTTCTCATTGGCGCTGACGACCCAGTAGGGGAGTTAGTTGCAGAAACTATTGGACTACCTGAGCTAGTTCTGCAAAACGTTCGTGACTGAAGTTTTTTGTGCGATTGACTGTGGGAGCAATTCCACACGACTTTTGATTAGTGATTCTTCTGGACAAACACTTTCTCGTGAAATGCGAATTACCCGTTTAAGTCAAGGCGTTGATGCTAATAAGACGTTGCAGCAAGAAGCACTACAACGTAGCTACGACGTTCTTAGCGAATATCGATCATTGATGGACTCACATGGCGTCACTTCAGGCCTACTAGTAGCGACATCTGCGGTTAGAGACGCCAGTAATGGTGCGGCGTTCCTTGAGCGTGCACAAGAAATAGTCGGTGTTGATGCTCGAATACTTTCAGGCAAGGAAGAAGCAACGTATTCATTCAATGGCGCGGCCACAGGACTAACACCCGGCGAAGAACCTATTGCCATTCTTGACATTGGCGGTGGGTCCACAGAACTCGCGTCAATCATTGATGGGAATCTTGAAAGTTTTTCAATGCAACTGGGATGCGTGCGTGTCACGGAACGCGCTATGGGCAGAGGCGTCGTAAGTCAAGAAAGTCAAAATGCTGCACAAAAAATGATCAGTGAGGAAATCAATAGAGCTTTTAGTTCAGTGCCGGCGTTTGAAAAGCTGGTCGGCAATGTTCAGCTTTTTGGACTAGCAGGGACTGTTGCGACACTGGCGCAGATGGACGTGGGGCTAAATGAGTATGACCGTGAGGCAGTGCACCACCGAGTGCTCACTCGCGAAGTCGCCAAGCACTGGTTTGAAGTACTGAAGGCCATGACTCCCCAGGAGAGACTGGGCCTGGCTGGGATGGTTCCAGGGCGCGAAGATGTAATGACATCAGGGCTGCTTATTTTGGTTTCTGTAATGGAACGGCTTGGAATCAATCAGTTGATAAGTAGCGAAAATGACATTCTCGATGGGATTGTTAAGTCACTCTTACGCGCCTAACGTGCGCCGAGCGCTCATACCTGTAACGATAGAGGGATGAGGAATAGAGCATGGTAACGACACGCAGTGCCATCTTTTCTCCAATCTCACTTCATGGCAGGCGAGTTGTACTTCGTACGCTTGGCGAAATTGACTATGAAGGCTGGCTCGATGTTCGTACGCGATGTCGAGAGTGGCTCCTTAAGTGGGAGCCAAGATCCGCTCACGCAACGCACCTTCCAGAAGACAGCCGAAGTTTTGTAAGTCGCTGTGCCATACGTGAACGTGAACGCCAAATGGGAACTGGATTTGGGTTTGGGATTTTCTTCGAAGGTCGCTTTGTCGGTGAAATAACCATTTCATCAATTCAGCGCGGACCTTTGCAATCTGCGTTTGTTGGTTACTGGATTGATGAAAAAGTTGCTGGTCAGGGCCTCATGCCTGAATCTGTAGTTCTTATTTTGCAATACGCATTTGAATCACTTCGCTTACACCGAGTGGAAATCAACATCATTCCTAGAAATGCACCATCGCGACGCGTGGTCGAAAAGTTAGGTATTCGTTATGAAGGTATTGCAGAGCGATACCTAGAAATCGATGGAGCTTGGGAAGACCATGCTCGATATGCCATCACATCAGAAGAGTGGAATGACCGCGCACCAGAGCTTGTGGCGAATTGGCTACTAAGTATCAGTTAAATCGCTTCGTAGCTTCGGTTTTTAAGTTCTCCAAGTCCTGCAGTGCGCAAAGTCCCGTTAAGGGTTGCGGCAATGCCGAGACCTCCAAGCGCCCCATCTCTTGGTAAAACAACAAGCGTGTTTGTTTCGCCACGTGCGAGTGAGAGTCCCTGAACTCGAGCTTTACGAGCAGCATCGCTAACAGTTGATACTTCGACGTCTCTTGGTAACTCAACAACTGGGTTTTCATATTTAGTTTTCGCAAGATAGCGAATGTCACGGAACATTTTTCTCGAATCACTCCCCAGTTTGACTGAAGATCCACTCACGTCGTCCCACGTCACTGTGAGTGGTTCAGCATTGATCTCAAGCAGTCGTGCTAGATAGAAAATCTCAGCGTCGTATGCGAATCCATCAATCAGACCTAAAGCTGCAAGCAGTCGTGCAGTTCCTCGCTGGAACCCTTTAAAGCCACACTGGGTGTCACGCAGCGTGGTGCCGGTGTAGTGCTTAACCATTTTGCTGAAAGCAGATCCTGCAATGGAACGAAGTGCGGAGTCGTATTCGATTTTTCCGTTCACCGTACGAGAACCAGGAACTAAAGCATGAGTCTTAAGTAGCTCAATCATTCGCGGCATTTGTGATGGATTTATGGCCATATCTGCATCAGCCACAATGATGTTGTTACCTCTCGCAACGGCAATACCAAGGCGAACCGCAGCGCCTTTGCCGAGATTCTTAGGTTGCTTCATGAGCAACTTTTCAGGCAGTTCTCCATAGAGCTGGTGAGCAATGGTGAGAGTTGCGTCGTTTGAACCATCGTCTATGAAAATCACTTCAGTTGTAGTTTCTCCAAGTTCATCCAGTACTGGAGATAATCGGTTAAAACCTAGAACTAGTCGCGACTCTTCGTTGTAGGCAGGAATAATGATTGAAGTAGAAATGGACATGGTGCTTACGGGCGAGCAGCTCCGATGAGTCCGAATGTAAAGAGTGGCTGGTATCCAATCTTCGTTCCTGTTTTTGCGGCTGCAAAAATTGTGCTTGTGCCGTACGGTCCACTGCCAATGTACATAACGACGTGGTCCACCTGATTATCGTTATCAAGGTTGTAGTAGAACAACAAGTCACCAGGTTGCAACGCACTCAGCGCAACGTGGTGCAGCGCTGGCCACTGCGTCTGGGTGGTTCTTGGAATGTTGAATCCAGCCTTAGACCACGCCCACTGCACTAGTCCAGAGCAGTCAAATCCTCGACCTGGTGAAACTCCACCCCAGATGTATGGGAGGCCAGCCTGCGATAACGCTGCAGCAACTGCAATGGCTCCTTCATTAGTCCCAGCAATTTGAGAAATCACTGGTGGAACTGCTTTAGCAATTGCGGTGAGAACAGCGTTTCCAGCAGCGATGCCACCAACCGACTGAGCCACCGCAACAGCTTGCTGCTGTCCGGCGTAGTTGTGGGCCTTAGCCGCGGCAATTCCTTGAAGAATTTCGTAATTAATAATTTGAGTTCTGAAGGTGCCCTTAATGCTATTCAGCGTCGCACGTGTTGCGTTCTCGTTTGCGATGTTCTCCTGCAGCAATGTCTTCATTCTGTTTGTTTGTTCTTGCGCTGCTGCTTCTTGAATCGTTACTTGCTTGATTGTAGTGTCGAGTGACTTCTTCTGTGATTCATACGTTGATTTAATTTTGTCAAGGTTGCCAATCACTTGATCTTGAAAAACTTTTCTTGCATCACTAGTTGTAACGTTTTGATTGAAAAGTGAAAGAATCTGTGCATCTGCTGCACCATAGACATATGCATTCACAATTGCGCTCGCCATGGCGTGTTCAGTAACGAGAATTGCAGCTTTTTTTGTAGCCACTTTCTTATTCAAACTGTAAATGTTGTATTGGATCTGTTGGAGTTTTTGCTGTGCCCCGCCATAAGCATTGGCCGAAGATTCACTTATTTGTGATTGACGTGAAAGGGTCGCAGAGAGGGATTTGATTTGTGCAAGGGCATCGGTAATCGTTCCCGCTTGGGCTGTAGTCAGGGGTGCTAGAACCGTGACCAGCATTGTGCCAGCCAGTACTAGAGCGGGGATTGACCGAATCGTGCCCCTACGATGCACGCGAATCATGAAAACAGCCTAGTAAGTGAACATAAGAAAATAACGAGTTTTGGAAGGGGTTTCGCTATGCGTTACGGTTACAACGCACCAATATTGCGTGGGGGCGTAGCCCAATGGCAGAGGCAAGGCGCTTAAACCGCCTCCAGTGTGGGTTCGAGTCCCACCGCCCCTACGCGGTATTTGGTCGTCTAATTCTTTAGTATCGTTGCTCCGTGGCTAAGAGT
>CAIKFN010000186.1 GCA_903826715.1 uncultured Actinomycetes bacterium | reverse complement strand
GGCATGGGTGGCACGTGGGACTCGACGAATGTCATCAATAGCGATGTTGCGGTGTTAACCAATGTGGACCTCGACCATACAGCAGTGCTCGGGACAACAATCAGCGCAATCGCGTCAGACAAAGTTGGGATTTTCCGCACTGGTGGTATTTCAATCTTGGCGACGACAAATGCAGTTGTTGTAGAGATTGCACAGAAAAAGGCAAGTGAGCTGGGCTCGACTCTTTGGTCCATCGAGACTGACTTCTCTCTAGAGCGAAATGAACTTGCACTAGGTGGGCGTGCCATAACGCTTCGAACCCCTTATGAGCACTACGAAGAAGTTCTGGTTTCGCTGCACGGAATTCATCAGGGCGTAAATGCTGCAACCGCAATTATCACTGCTGAGGCGTTCTTGGGGCGTGGTCTCGGTGAGGAAGTAGTCCGTGCGACACTCAGAAGTGCGCGAATGCCTGGTCGTATGGAACTTATTTCTCGCAAACCAATGATTGTTGTCGATGGTGCTCATAATCCTGCTGGAGTTCGTGCACTTGTTGCAACACTCGATGGTGCATTTCATGTTGAGGGAACGCGACGCTGCATTCTTGGAATGCTCACTGGCCGAGAGATTATTGACATGGTGACACCACTAGTTGAACTCGGGTTCACAGAGTTTCACTGCTGTGCTCCTCATTCACCTAGAGCTGCAAGCGCTCACGATGTTGCACAAGCTGTTCGAAATGCGGGGGGAGTGGCCATTGAACACCCGAGTGTCGCTGCAGCACTTGCGTATGCGAGAGAGCACTCAACTGATGAAGATTTGATTGTCGCCGCTGGAAGTTTGTATCTCGTTGCCGAGGTCCGCGCTGAAGTGATGCACGTCGCTTCAAGACACCTTTCGTAGGGCTGTTAGATTTTGGGTATGGATAGAACCCTCATCATTCTCAAACCAGACGCGCTTGAACGTGGACTTGGTGACGAAATCATTGGTCGCATTGAAGCAATCGGACTCACAATCGCTACCTCAAAGGAAATGACGCTCGACCGCGCCACCGCAGAGCTTCATTACGCCGAGCATGAAGGCAAGCCCTATTACGGTCCACTCGTAGATTTCATTACTCGCGGCCCAGTTCTCGTTGCGATCGTTGATGGTCCTAAAGATACGTGGCAAGTGGTTCGCACCCTTATGGGCGCCACTGACCCCAAGAACGCAGCTCCAGGCACAATTCGTGGTGATTTAGCGACGGAAATGCGTGAGAACCTCATTCACGGCTCAGATTCAGCAGAATCTGCAAAGCGTGAAATAGGAATCTTCTTTCCAGAACTGGCTTAAAAAAGATTTACCGCCTGAGAGCCACCGTCTTGGCCTAGCCTTGTAGTTAGAAGAGGGCGTTGTTGGTGTCTTCGTTAAAGGGTTTCTATGGTTGATAGGCGTTTTTCATTCTTAGGCCGTGACATGGCGGTCGATCTTGGTACTGCAAACACGCTCGTGTATGTACGCGGACGTGGCATTGTGCTGAACGAGCCTTCGGTGGTTGCGATTGATACTAAAGACGGAAAACCGCTCGCCGTAGGAGCAGAAGCCAAGCGTATGGTTGGCCGTACTCCGAGCAACATCCAAGCTATTCGCCCTCTTAAAGACGGAGTTATCGCTGACTTTGAAATCTGCGAAAAAATGCTTCGCTACTTCATTCACCAAGTTCACCAACGTCGCTTTGCAAAACCTCGCATGGTTATTTGTGTTCCTTCTGGAATCACCGGCGTTGAACAACGTGCGGTTATGGAAGCAGCTGAATACGCCGGTGCACGCAAGGCGTACATCATTGAAGAACCAATGGCTGCAGCAATTGGTGCAGGACTTCCAATTCACGAACCAACTGGAAACATGGTTGTCGACATTGGTGGAGGAACTACGGAAGTAGCTGTTATTTCGCTCGGCGGCATTGTTACCTCACAGTCAATCCGTGTTGGTGGAGATGAACTCGATGAAGCACTCGTTGCATACGTTAAGAAAGAATTTCAGCTAGCTCTTGGTGAGCGCACCGCAGAAGAAATCAAGATTCAGCTGGGCTCTGCTTACCCACTCGAACAAGAGCTCCGCGCTGAAATCCGTGGTCGTGACCTCGTGACTGGTCTGCCAAAGACCGTGATCATCTCAACTGAGCAGATTCGTAAGGCCATTGAAGAGCCAGTGCAGGCGATTGTTGATGCGGTGAAGGTCACTCTTGACCGCACCCCACCAGAGCTTTCTTCTGACCTCATGGAACAGGGGATTGTGCTCACCGGTGGAGGGGCTTTGCTTAACGGCATTGCAGCTCGTCTCGAGATGGAGACGAACATGCCAATCATCGTTGCCAATGATCCACTTAATTGCGTGGCTCTTGGAAGTGGCATGTGCCTTGAAGAACTTGAAACCTTCTCGCGCATGCTGAAGACCAGCCCTTCGCGGTAACCCGTGGCTTTCGACCGCAAGCGACGTCGCACCTGGACGTATTCCGTTAGCTTTTTAGTTCTTCTAGTCGCCCTCTACATGTCTGGTGGAATTGTTGCAAACTTGCGTAGAGTTGCGAACGTCGTTGTTGCTCCATTTTCTTGGTCGGTAAGTGAAATTGCTCGTCCTATTGGTCACATTCTTGCCGGTGCAGTTAATTACTCCGATGTCGTAGCTCAGAATCAAAAACTCAGGTATGAACTTGGTATTGCAGAATTGCACGCAAACGAGGCGTGGTCGCTTGAACGCCAACTGTCAGAAATGACGACAAAGCTAAATCTCCCGTTTATTGGGGCACTACCAACTGTTGCAGCTCAGGTAACTTCACTTTCACCTACGAACTTCTCAGCGTCCATCACAATCTCAAAAGGTCTCAAGCAGGGCGTACTCGTTGGAATGCCAGTTGTCGCCAATGGTGGACTCGTTGGAATTGTAATTTCAAGTGGTCCTAACGCTTCAACTGTTCGTTTGATTACTGATGTCAACTCTTCAATCGGAGCAACATTCGGTAATGGAAGTTCATCACTGATTATTAGTGGCAATGGACTCAACAATGGACTTGGAGCAACCTCAGTTCCGCTCAGTGACAATGTGGCCCCAGGGACAGTCTTTTCTACCGATGGACTTAACGGCTCGCTGTATCCACCAGGGCTACCAATAGCGACGGTCTCTAAGGCAACGCTTACGCCTGGCGCTGCGACATTTGACCTGACGTTAAAGCCAACGGCTGACCTCAGAAATCTCACCTACGTTGATGTTCTGCTGTGGGAGCCTTCTACGTGAGAAGACAGCTGATTCCAGCAGCTATCGCGACACTGTTTGTTTTGGCGATTCAACTGGTTGTGTTTTCGGGTCTGAGATTCGCTGGGGTCGTAATTATGTTTGTGTGGCTTTGGCCCGTGGCGATGGGACTTGCCGGGTACAGCGTTCTAGCGCTACTAGTTGGCCTTGGAGCTGGCGTCTTTTTCGATCTGCACTCGGTAACACCCTTTGGGCTCACTGCGGCGGTTGGCATGATCCTTGGTTATGCCACGTCACGGCTCGGAAGAGAGGGTGTTGGAGACCTTGATTCTGCTGCATGGTGGGTTGCACCACTTATTGCAGCTGGTGCTGGATTCGTGGCGCCACTTGGTTACACGTTTGCTGGTTTCTTTGCGATTGACTTTCAACTCTGGCGTGGAAGTGTTCTCGCAATGATGGTTGTCAATGCCACAGCATTTTTTATTCTGTCTCGTCCAGTCATTCGAGTGGCTCGTTCAATTGGCCGACTGGGTGAGGGGGCGATCAGATGAAGCGCTCTTGGAGAAACAGACCGACTGGAACACTCTTTTCTCGACTTTGGCGTCCATGGGAGTCAATCAATCCCTTTCGTGGACGTGGGCGAGCAATCAATGAATCAAAGCCAGTTGGTATTAGAGACTTAGTCGCATCACCTGATGAGGTTCGCACGCGTCCAGAGCGACGTTGGAAGATCATTGGTGGATTCTTCTTGGCACTTCTTGCCCTGCTCCTCGGGCGACTTTTTATGTTGCAGATTCTTGAGCACAATGCTTCTGTAGCAACAGTTAATGCAAACTCACTTCGAGTAAGTGCAATTCCAGCAACTCGTGGAGTGATCTATGACCGCAATGGTGCTCCACTGGTTACGAACACAACAACAACTGAAATTCGACTTTCTCGCGCTGAGGCGGCGCTGTTTCCACCAATTAAGGGTGCACTCGCATCACTAACCGGCTTGAGTGTTGCGCAGATTAATGCAGACCTAAGTAACGTTCAGTATGACCCGTATCAACCAGCCCCGATTCTTAACAACGCGCCTTCAAATGTTGTGGAGTTCATCAAGTTGCATCCGAGTGAATTCCCTGGTGTGACCGTTCTGAATGTTTCACTGCGAAGTTATCCCAATGGCGGAAATGTCGGGGCTCAGGTTCTTGGCTACGTAGGTCCAATCGGTCAGGTAACGCCAGCACAGCTTTCGCAGGGTTACCGGGCCGACTCGTCAATTGGAAAAACTGGGATTGAGTCCTATTACGAACAGTATCTGCGAGGTCGAGATGGCAGCCAAACGCTGGAAGTAAATGCACAGGGGCAGATACTTGGAGCAACGCACACTACACAGCCAAAGATAGGAAGTTCAGTAGTTCTAAACATCGACACTGGCCTTCAAAAGGCACTTGATGGTTACCTATCTGCGAACATTTTAAAAGTTAGATCAAGCATTGATCCAACCACAGGAAAGTTGCCGCCTGCTCTTAATGGTGCAGCGATAGTTCTGAATCCAAACAACGGTCAAGTGCTTGCAATGTCGAGCTATCCGTCGTTCGATTTGAATTCATTTATTACTGGTCTGTCGAATTCGCAGTACAAGGATCTCATTAGTGTTGGTGCGTTCAACAACTACGCCATTCAGGGTGTCTATACGCCAGGCAGTACTTTCAAAATGATTACCGCAACCGCCATGATGCAAACTGGGATTTTCTCTCCAAACACCTATGTGAATGACACTGGTGCATTTACGGTGCCGGGATGCCTTCAGGGTGCACACGGATGTGTTTTTCATGATGACGTTAAGACTGGAGCTGGACAAATTAATCTGGTCGGTGCACTTACTGCATCGTCGGACTACTACTTCTATAACTTGGGGTACTTATTTTGGAGCCAGCAAACAAAATATGGCGAAACTCCTATTCAAAATGTAGCTGCGCAATACGGACTTGATAATTACTCCAACATTGATCTTCCAAATGAATCGGGTGGTCGCGTTGACTCACCAACAGTTCGTGTTGCACTTCATAATGCGAATCCGAAGGCATTCCCAAATACCTCGTGGTACACCGGTGACAATGTGGAAATGGCATTTGGTCAAGGAACAACTGCAGTGACACCAATGGAGCTTGCTAACGCGTACGCAACTTTTGCAAATGGAGGGACTCGCTACGCTCCAGAAGTTGCGGCGGCGATCATCAATGCCCATGGTCAAGTGGTTCGGCGTTATCTGCCACGAGTGCAAGCTCATGTGAGCTTGCCCGCCAAAGTTAGAAATCCAATTCTGCAAGGACTTATTGGCGTAGTGAACAACTCTCATGGAACTGCCAATGGAACATTTAGAAGCATTGCAACTTTCAACATGAACAACTTTGTTATTGCGGGAAAAACTGGAACAGCATCGAATGCACCAGGGCTTTCTCCTAACTCATGGTTCGTTGGTTTTGGTCCGGTGGCTCACCCGCAGTACGTGGTGCTCTGTGTTGTTGCAGAAGGCGGATACGGCGCTGAAGCTGCGGCACCGGTGGTGGCTCAGGCGTTTAACTACCTTGTGGCGCACCCGATAAAGCCAGTAACTCTTAAGTCCAATGTTGCAGCTGTCATTCACGCAGCAGCGACCACCACGACAACAACACCGGGCTTAAATTCAACTACTTCAACGGTTTCAACCAAGAATCAAGGCTAAGCCCTAGGGTCAGGTAGCCTTGTAGTCGTTGGTCGCATTTGTGCATACTGCACAGTTGCGCAAAAAGAACGCAGTAGTTCCGCAGTGCCCGCACTCAGGAACTCAACGCATTGAGGACATACCGTGGTACACGCCAGTGCAATTGGAGTTTTATCCTTTGGTTTCTTAACCTTGCTCGTCGTGTTCTTTAACGCCTTCTTTACCAATACCAACGCTGTAGGTGCAAAGAGCACTGGCGTTTTTAATCTCAGTAGTGCTGCGCACTACATCAACCCACAGAACTCAAGGAGTACCCGTCGTGACCGACGAATCCAACAACCAGCCCGAATCAACGTTTAGTCCCCGCATTGGCGATACTCGTCCAGCACCTCAAGTAGGCGACACTAGAAATCCAGCACCGCAGCCCTCGACTCCACGCGAGCCGGGTCAAGGTGGCAACAAGAACCGCCGCCGTGGGGGTCGTGGACGTGGTGGACAAGGTGGCCAGGGACAACCTCGCCAGCAGAACCAGCAACCTCGCAACGTAGACGCACCAGTTGAGGCCTCAGCACCAGAGGGGAGCTCAACTCCTAATGAAGGTCGCAAGGGCAACAACAAGAACCGCCGCCGTGGCGGAGAGCGCCGCACTCGAGCTCAGGGACGCTACCTCATGTGTGTTCACTCCACTAAGGATGCAACACACATTGCAACCCTTGAGGGACGTTCAATGGTTGAATACACCGTTGCTAAAGCCGCAGACGAAACAAACCAGATCGATGGAAACATTTACGTTGGTCGTATTCAGAATGTTCTTCCGGGAATGGAACTTGCATTCGTAGACATTGGGATTCCGAAGAACGCAGTTCTCTACCGTGCTGACATTTCAATTGAAGATGAAGACATCGAGGGTGAAACTAAGCAAGAGAACAAGCGCATTGAAGAAATGATTAAGGGCGGCCAGACCATTGTTTGCCAGGTCACCAAGAACGCAATCGGGGCCAAGGGTGCACGACTGACACAGGAAGTCTCAATTCCTGGTCGTTTTGCGGTACTGGTTCCAAACTCTTCAACAATCGGAATTTCAAAGCGTCTGCCAGATGGTGAACGTCGACGCCTTCGCAAGATCATTGACGCCGTTAAACCTGAGCGTCACGGAATCATTATCCGTACCGCTGCAGAAGGCGTGAGCGAAGAAGATCTCGCACGTGACGTTGCTTCACTTTCTGAAAAGTGGGGAGCAATTGAAGCTGAAGTTGCTAAGTCAAATTCTCCACGGCTCGTCTACCGAGACCTCGACCTAGCTGTTCGCGTACTTCGAGAAGAGCTGAATGATGACTACCGCGGCGTGATTATTGATGACCGCGAACTGTACGAAAAAGTTCGCGAATACGTGCTGGCCGTCAACCCAGAGCTCGCTGACCGTATTGAGTACTACGACCGCAGTACTGAAGAGCTGCCACTCTTTGAGCGCTACTTCGTTCACGAACAACTTCACCGTGCCCTTGACCGCAAGGTGTTCTTGCCTTCAGGTGGATCACTCATTATTGAGCGCACCGAAGCACTCACCGTGGTTGACGTCAATACCGGAAAGAACGTTGGAACTACGAACCTCGAAGAGACTGTTTTCAGGAACAACCTCGAAGCCGCTGAAGAAGTTGCGCGTCAGCTTCGTCTTAGAGATATTGGTGGAATCATTGTCATTGACTTCATTGACATGGAACCTAAGGCCAACCGTGAAGCTGTCGCTTCAGCTCTTCGCCAGGCCCTGTCACGCGATAAGACCCGCACCCAGGTCTTTGACATCTCTGAGCTTGGCCTCGTAGAAATGACCCGTAAACGCGTCAATGAGGGGCTTTTGGAGTCAGTTTCGAACATCTGTGCCGTTTGTGACGGTCGCGGATTTGTTGTCGCCACTGGCCTCTAGACCTCTAGTTGCCCTCAGAATTATCCGCTAAGATAGGAAACCTTATGTACGCAATTATCCGTGTTGGAACATCTCAAGAACGAGTCACCGAGGGCCAAGTTGTCCGCGTTGATCTACGTCCAGAAGAGGTTGGTTCTTCAATCAAGCTCGTACCCGTATTGCTCGTTGATGGTGACAAGGTCACTGCCGGCGCAGCACTAAGCGGCGTCACCGTTACTGCCAAGATTCTTGGCGAGGAAAAGGGTCCAAAGATTCGCGCCCTTACCTACAAGGCAAAGGCCAACCAGCGCAAGCGTTGGGGCCACCGTCAGCACTATTCGACTGTTGAAATCACCAAGATTTCAGCCAAAGCTTCAGCAACTGCGTAAGGAGTATTTATGTCAAAGACAAAAGGTGGAGGTTCCACAAGGAACGGCCGCGATTCCAATGCCCAGCGCCTTGGTGTTAAGAGCTTCGATGGAACGCTTGTAACAACTGGCAGCATCATCATTCGCCAACGCGGAACGCAGTTCCACCCAGGACGCAATGTTGGAATGGGTAAGGATCACACATTGTTTGCACTAGCTCAGGGAAACGTGAAGTTTGGTTTCCGTGGCGGCCGCAAAATCGTGGACATTCTCGTTTAATACATTCTTTTAAGAACTAAAAACCCCCCGGGCAAATGCCCGGGGGGTTTTTATTACTGAAGTACTACTTAGCTCTCTTTTACTGTCTTCTTGAAAGTAGAACCGATTGAAACCTTTGGAGCCTTTGAAGCCTTCACTTGGATAGCTTCTCCAGTCTGTGGGTTACGTGCTGTACGAGCCTTACGCTGTACACGCTCGAATGAAAGAAAGCCAGAAAGAACGATCTTTTCGCCCTTTGTAACGTTCTTGACAACTACGTCTTCAAAGGCCTTTAGAACTTCTGCCACTGTGCTCTTTGTTGCGCCGCTTTCGGCAACGATTGCATCTACTAACTCGGCCTTGTTCACCGGAGCTCCTAACTCTTGTAAAAAGGTCTGGGAGTGTTCCCATAAACCTGTAAACATCTTTATCGCAAAAACCCTTAAAAATAGGGATTCTGAGCAATTTTTTTCAAAATAGGGGTTGGTAGGGGTAATAAAAGTCCTGGTCAGAGTTTATAAAGAAATTCCCAATAATTTCCCCAAAAACATGCTTTCTCCTAAGGTGGAAGCATGACTTCCATAGATCGCGCAAAATTGGCCCAATTAGTCGCCTCCGAGAGGGCCCTCTACGAAAAGCGCCATCCAGGCTCGAAGAAACTCTACGAAGCATCAAACAATCTCTTTGCTCGAGTGCCCATGACGTGGATGAATAAGTGGGCGGGCGGATTCCCTCTTTCCTTTGTTTCAGCTCACGGGGCCACCATTACTGACGTTGATGGCAATGAATTTATTGACTTCGCGCTCGGTGACACTGGCGCCATGGCGGGACACTCCCCAGAGCCACTCGTAAAGGCCATGGCCAAGCGCATTGGCACTGATGGAGGAGTCACAACAATGCTGCCAACTGAAGATGCCCAGTGGGTCGCTGCAGAAATGACACGCAGGTTTGGTCTTCCTAAATGGTCATTCACACTGAGCGCTACTGATGCGAATCGCTGGTTGTTGCGCTTAGTTCGCCTCGTCACAAAGCGCCCAAAGATTCTGGTGTTCTCGTATTCGTATCACGGCTCAGTTGATGAGACCTTTGTTTCTGTTGACGAAAATGGCTATGCACAGTCGCGTCCAGGAAACGTTGCATCGGCATTTGATCCAACAACGACAACACGCGTTGTTGAATTCAATGACCTCGATGCACTGGAGCGCGAACTCGCTCACGGTGACGTTGCAGCAGTACTCACTGAGCCAGCGCTCACCAACATTGGCATTGTTCTGCCCGAACCTGGATTCTTAGAAGGTGTTCGCGAGCTCTGTACGAAGTATGGATCATTGCTGATCCTTGACGAGACGCATACGTTCTCTTCTGGTCCCGGAGGATCAACCAAGCGGTTCAATCTAAAGCCTGATGCCATCACCATTGGAAAGTCACTCGGTGGTGGAGTGCCGTGTGGCGCGTATGGACTCAGCGAAGATCTGTCGAACCGCGTGCTGAGTGCTGTTGACGAAGGAGTCGACATTATTGACGTAGGAGGCGTAGGTGGAACTCTGGCTGGAAATGCAATGAGCTTTGCTGCGATGCGTGCAGTTCTCTCAGAAGTATTAAGCGATGACGTCTTTGGCCCCATGGAAGATCTCGCAACATTGTTCACAAGCGGCGTTCAGTCAACTATTGACGGCTACAACCTGCCTTGGTCAATCAGCCAGCTCGGAGCTCGCTGTGAGTACCGATTCGCGAACCCAGCGCCAAAGAGTGGTGGTGAATCGTTGAAGTCTTCTGATCCACTGCTCGAGGACTACCTGCATCTCTACTGCATTAATCGCGGCATTCTTATTACGCCGTTTCACAACATGGCGCTCATGTGTCCTGCAACGACTCGCGTGCAGGTGCTTTCTCACGACGCAGTCTTCTTAGACGCAGTGCGTGAATTAGTCGAATAAGAGCACTTCGCTGAGTCTCGTAGGATAGAGGGGTGTCCTCCTTCGTAGATTCCGCTCAACTCCACGCCAAAGCTGGCGACGGT
>CAIKFN010000185.1 GCA_903826715.1 uncultured Actinomycetes bacterium | reverse complement strand
ACTGTGCTCTTTGTTGCGCCGCTTTCGGCAACGATTGCATCTACTAACTCGGCCTTGTTCACCGGAGCTCCTAACTCTTGTAAAAAGGTCTGGGAGAGTTCCCATAAACCTGTAAACATCTTTATCGCAAAAACCCTTAAAAATAGGGATTCTGAGCAATATCTTTGAAAAGAGGGGCTGGTAGGGGTAATAAAAGTCCTGGTCAGAGTTTATAAAGAAATTTCCAATAATCTCCCCAAAAACATGCTTTCTCCTAAGGTGGAAGCATGACTTCCATAGATCGCGCAAAATTGGCCCAATTAGTCACCTCCGAGAGGGCGCTCTACGAAAAGCGTCATCCAGGCTCGAAAAAACTCTACGAAGCATCAAACAATCTCTTTGCTCGAGTGCCCATGACGTGGATGAATAAGTGGGCGGGGGGATTCCCTCTGTCCTTTGTTTCAGCTCACGGGGCCACTATCACTGACGTTGACGGCAATGAATTCATTGACTTCGCACTCGGTGACACTGGAGCAATGGCGGGACACTCCCCAGAGCCACTCGTAAAGGCCATGGCCAAGCGCATTGGTACTGATGGAGGAGTCACAACAATGCTGCCAACTGAAGATGCCCAGTGGGTGGCTGGCGAAATGACTCGCAGATTTGGTCTCCCTAAATGGTCATTCACGCTGAGCGCTACTGATGCGAATCGCTGGTTGTTGCGCTTAGTTCGCCTCGTTACAAAGCGCCCAAAGATACTGGTGTTCTCGTATTCGTATCACGGCTCAGTTGATGAGACCTTTGTTTCTGTTGACGAAAATGGCAAGGCACAGTCGCGTCCAGGAAACGTTGCTTCAGCATTTGATCCAACCACAACTACACGCGTTGTTGAATTCAATGACCTCGTTGCACTGGAGCGCGAACTCGCTCACGGTGACGTTGCAGCAGTACTCACTGAGCCAGCGCTCACCAACATTGGCATTGTTCTACCCGAACCTGGATTCTTAGAAGGTGTTCGCGAACTCTGCACGAAGTATGGTTCGCTGTTAATCCTTGACGAGACGCATACCTTCTCGGCTGGCCCTGGTGGATCAACCAAGCGGTTCAATCTAAAGCCTGATGCCATCACCATTGGAAAGTCACTCGGTGGCGGTGTGCCGTGTGGTGCGTATGGTCTCAGCGAAGAACTATCGAACCGTGTGCTTGGCGCTGTTGACGAAGGAGTCGACATCATTGATGTTGGCGGAGTTGGTGGCACACTCGCTGGAAACGCCATGAGTTTGGCCGCAATGCGTGCAGTACTCGGTGAAGTCTTGACTGACGACGTATTTGGCCCCATGCAAGACCTTGCAACATTGTTCGCCAGCGGCGTGCAGTCGACTATTGATGGCTACAACCTGCCATGGTCAATCAGCCAGCTCGGAGCACGCTGTGAGTACCGCTTCTCGAACCCAGCGCCAAAGAGTGGTGGCGAATCGTTGAAGTCTTCTGATCCACTACTCGAGGACTACTTGCATCTCTACTGCATTAATCGCGGCATTCTCATTACGCCGTTTCACAACATGGCGCTCATGTGTCCTGCAACGACTCGCGCGCAGGTGCTTTCTCACGACGCAGTCTTCTTAGACGCAGTGCGTGAATTAGTCGAATAAGAGCACTTCGCTGAGTCTCGTAGGATAGAGGGGTGTCCTCCTTCGTAGATTCCGCTCAACTCCACGCCAAAGCTGGCGACGGT
>CAIKFN010000184.1 GCA_903826715.1 uncultured Actinomycetes bacterium | reverse complement strand
GACTGAGGCCGCTGTTTCATCACAACTTGTTTCGATTCCTAGAACGACCGACATGTCTCTAGCGTAGGGCGCTCATGGCTTGTCTTCAACGGGCAAATCAGCCCAAAGAACCAGCGCATCTTCGCCTATTTTGTCGTAATAGTTCTTTCTGATGCCGACCGGCTTAAAGCCGTAGCGATAATAGAGATCTTGGGCCCGCTTGTTGCTGACGGCAACTTCTAAGGTGGCGCGCTCGATGTTTCGCTCTTTTGCATCACGCCATGCATCGTCCATCAGTGCAGCTGCGATTCCCTTACCTTCAAAGTCCGGCAGCACACCAATGGTGTTGATGTGCAGTTCATCCATTACAAACATGACCCCGAGGTATCCGAGAATTTTTCCATCTTCAACTACAACCGTGTAGCGGCGAGTTTCGATGTTGGTCACTTCATCGAGCAACATCCCTCTCGTCCAAGGCTCAGGAAACTGAATTTGCTCAATTGCGAGTAACTCTGAAATGTCGCGACGTTCAGCGAGACGAATTTGCCACGTCATTTTGCTCGCTCACGAGTAGTGAAGTTCGCAATCGCATCTGCTTCTCGAAGGTAAAGAGGAGCAATAGTGGCTGTTGAAGTTCTCATCGCCCCAAGAGTTAGTGCCGCGTGAATCGAGGGAACTTTTTCGTGATGAATTACAGCGCCCGGCACTGCAGAAAAATCACTGAGGTACCGCTCAACGCCGTCACCGGTAAATGTCACTGGCACCGCCATTGTGGCCCACTCAATGACAACCGTGCGAGGAACTTCAACACGTGGCGCATCTTTTGGCGAAACACCATCATCGAGTGTGAACGTCTGAACAAATACTTCTCCACGTCGCCCATCAACAGCACAGACCAACGTTCCGCGCACCCCTGCGTCGTGCGCCCCGTGCGCCAAAAGCTCTAGAGAGCTAACGCCAACAATTTCAGCGCCAATCCCTTGCGCCAGAGCAATTGCTGTAGCAATACCTACGCGAAGTCCAGTAAAAAGTCCTGGGCCGTGGTCAACCACCACACGATCAATGTCACTTGCCTTGAGCCCAGCTTCTCGTAGGAGTGCCTGAATGCCTACAGTGAGCTCTTCGGTGTGCTGGCGATTTTCATCAATCAGTTTGATGATTTCGAGCCCGCTTGCTGTGCGAAGACCCGTGGCGCAACCTTCAGTTGCAGTTTCAATTGCGAGAATGTTCATGGCGTTGCCCACGTTGCTAGTTCATCACTTCTCGAATTGCTAAGTGCACCACTTACAATCAGTCGGCGTCCTTCGTTGTCATTTATTTCAAAGTTCACGGTGAGTACATCGCGACCAAATACCGACGCCGCGAGTTCTCCCCATTCCACAAGTGCAACACCTGCTTCTTCAACGAGTTCGCCCAGTGCAAGGTCGAGAACTTCACCGAGACTCTCGACGCGGTACACGTCACAGTGGTGCAAGGTCTTTATGCCTTTGGTGTTTGAACACGCGTGTTCACGCACCATGGTGAATGTAGGACTAGTAACACGGTCACTAACACCTAGTGCTTTCGCAACACCCTTTGTAAAGGTTGTTTTGCCTGCACCGAGTTGACCTGAAAGCAGAACAATGTCACCGGGACGAAGCACAGCGGCGAAGTCTTCGCCACACGCCTGTGTAGCTGCGTCAGTGTCGCAGTAGCGCTCGTAGGTCACTGCTTACCCAGCAAGGTTTTTAGGATTCGTAAATCTTGGCGCATCACGTCAACCACGCTAGGGCCTTGGCGAAGTG
>CAIKFN010000183.1 GCA_903826715.1 uncultured Actinomycetes bacterium | reverse complement strand
TCTACGGAACCGAGGGTCGGGGGTTCGAATCCCTCCAGCCGCACCATTCGAACAAGTAGCTAGGGACTAGAAGAGTTGTGTTTGCTCAACTATTCGTAGCGAAGTGCCTCAATTGGATCAAGTCTCGCCGCACGTCGAGAGGGAAGCAATCCCGATAAAAATCCAATGAATGTGGTCAGCGCTATAACAACTGCAACTAGCCATAAAGGCACAGTAAGGCTCGGGGTTGTGCCGTTTGGGAACTGCTTTGCGATGAGGGGTTTACCTAGGAGCAAGATCACTGAACCAATAGCTACACCGAAGAAACCACCCAAGAACCCAAGCACGAGTGCTTCAAATGTGAATAGTCGACGAATTGTCGATCGACGCGCACCTAATGCGCGCATGACGCCGATCTCTCTGGTTCGCTCAAGTACTGACATGATCATCGTGTTCATAACGCCGAGTGCTGCGATTGCGAGAGCAATAAGTCCAAGTGCACCGAGCACAAGTCCAATGATGTTGGCAGCGTTGGTTTGCTGGGTGAGTTGACTTTGACCTGTCACCGCACCAAAGCCCAATTTACGAATTCGCGAAGCAGTCGATGAAAGGTAAGCGCTGTTGTCAACTTTGACAGTAAGCGATTGGTACCCATTACTGTTTATTAGGAAAGTGCTTAATGGCGGAGTCTTCCAGCCACCCAAAACTTGTCCCGGGCCAGAGCCACCTTGGTTATTTCCAGAAGACTGATAAATAACGTTGTTAGGTTGCGACTGGTTTGATATCCCAATTGCCCAAGCAAGCGGAACATAGACAGTCTGTGAGTTATAGCCCTTGGCAACGACTCCAACTACTCGTGCAGGCAGATTTAGTGATGGCAATCCAGAGGTTGGACCGCCGCGACAGTTCTGTCCCTGTGAACACTGAACCTGGGGAGGCAGCGTAGAGGGCAACACAGCCCCAACCCCGGTGTAGCCAGGATAGGTATGAAAATAAATGGTTTTTCCGATTGCGCTGGCCCCTGACCCAGAGAAGCCAAGTGCATTTGCGTAGTCGGCAGTGAGGATAACGACTCCGGAAGAATCTGTAGAGGTGAGGTCTCGCCCCGCCTGAAGAGGAATTTTGAGAACGTGATTCGCCTGGTACCCCACAATGTTTGGCTGAAGTTTTGTTGATCCAAGAACTAAGTATTCAATACCATTTCCACCATTTTGTCCTATCTCTGCAGATACACCAGTGACGTGAGGGAATGCTGCAATTTGCAACTCGATGTTGGGTGTAATTATTTTTGTGCCTGGCGCGGTAGGTCCACCGTTGTTGCCAAGTGGGTTGAAGGAGAGATTCTGACTCTGAGAGACTTGTATCTGTCGGGCCTCTCCCGATTGGACAAATTGATTAACAACATAACTTTTCACGCTTGTGACGAAAGTAAGCATGATTGTAATACCTGTTGCACCAATGACAATTGCCGCAATGGTCAAGAGAGAACGTGTTCGTGATCGGCGAAGACTCCTCAAGGACAATGTCAGATAATCTCGCCACCTCATGAGTGATGAGCCTTGCTGCTCACACGACCATCGCGTACTTCAATGATTCGATTTGCCCGACTTGCGACCGATTCATCGTGAGTGATGACGAGCAAAGTTATCCCGTTTTTATTTAGATCTTGAAGTAGTCGAAGAACTTCTTTCCCGCGCTCGCTATCTAGATTTCCAGTTGGCTCGTCAGCAACTAACAGCTTTGGTTTTGTTGCTAATGCTCGGGCAATTGCGACGCGTTGACGCTGACCTCCCGAGAGTTGACTAGGTCGATGGTCAGCTCTATTACCTAAATCAACTTGATTCAGGCACTCCAATGCTCGAATCTTTCGATCGTGTGGATTCATTTTGGAAAAAATCAACGGCAGCATTACATTCTCAAGGGCGGTACTGTCGGATTTTAAATTAAATGATTGAAAGACGAAGCCGATTGTCTGATTTCTAAACAGTGACATCTCATGATCATCGAGAGACGAGAGCTCTTGGTCGTTTACTATGACGCGGCCACTGGTTGCTCGGTCAAGCCCACTGATGACGTTGGCCAAAGTTGACTTACCTGACCCCGAAGGACCTGTTATCGCAACGAATTCTCCTGAATCAATTGTTAGCGATACATGGTCAAGTGCATTGAAGTTCTCTTCACCAAGTCGATAAGTCTTGGTGACGTCATTGAGTTCAATTACGCCCATAAGGCAACCTACGCCAGCGTTGCATTTAAACGAGGGATGATCACCGCTTGAAGCAAAATGAACCATGATGTTTTATGGAATAATGCGTTCTGGGCAATTTTGACGTTGCCTAACTGCAGAAGGGATACATCTCATGAGAATTGAAAATGACATCAAGCTCGACTTTAAAGATGTACTTTTTAGGCCAAAGCGCAGCACTCTCGTATCTCGCAAACAAATTGATCTCACTCGCGAGTTCACATTTCGCAATAGCAAGCAAACATATTCAAATGTTCCAGTCATGGCCGCCAACATGGATGGAGTTGGAACATTCGCAATGGCCGAAGAATTAGCTAAGAGCGGCATCTTTACATGTTTGGTAAAAAACTATTCCGCGAATGAAGTAATCGATTGGATTGAGTCAACGGGCAAAGACCTAAAAGACTCATGGGCCTTCAGTATTGGTACCGCGCCAGACGATCTAATTAAGTTCAAGTCCATCTATAACGAGGTCGGACAAGAGCACATGAAGTTTGTTTGCATTGATGTTGCTAATGGTTACACCGAAACTTTTGTTGAATTTGTTCGTGATTTTCGCTCAAACTACCCCGACATTGTCATCATTGCTGGCAACGTTGCAACTCGTGAGATGACTGAAGAACTCATTATCAATGGTGCTGACATCGTCAAAGTTGGTATTGGTCCAGGATCGGTGTGCACTACTCGCGTAAAGACTGGTGTGGGCTACCCACAACTCTCAGCAATCATTGAATGTGGTGAAGCTGCACACGAACTTGGTGGACACATAATTGCTGATGGTGGTTGCACGTCACCAGGTGACGTTGCTAAAGCGTTTGGTGCAAACGCAGATTTTGTGATGTTGGGTGGAATGCTCGCAGGCCACGATGAAGGTGGCGGAGAAGTTGTTGACAACAAGTACGTACAGTTCTACGGAATGAGCTCACGAGCCGCAAACGAAAAGCACTTCGGTGGTCTTCGCGAGTACCGAGCAGCTGAAGGTCGAGAAGTACTGGTCCCTTACCGTGGCGTTGTTTCACTCACCGTTCAAGACATCCTTGGCGGGATTCGTTCTACATGCACATATGTTGGTGCTGCTCGTCTCAAGGACCTCAGTAAGTGCACAACATTCATTCGTGTGACCCAGCAGTTCAACAGTGTCTTTGTTGAGTAGTTTTCCTCTCAAAATAGGACGTTTGTCACGTATCCAAATTTCTCCAACAGTGTAAGACTCATGAAATGAGTTTTCGCCGTATAAAAGACATCG
>CAIKFN010000182.1 GCA_903826715.1 uncultured Actinomycetes bacterium | reverse complement strand
GAAGAGACGTTCAACGTTGAAGTCGGAGAAGATGAACTCAAGGACATTTCTACTGTTGGCGCTGCCTTCGAACTGATCTACGCCAAGCTGTAGTGCAAGTAGCAGTAACCCCCTCCGGTCCAGTACAGGGGCGCAGAGTCGCCGTCACAGGGCTTGGTGCTCTTTCCTGCGCAGGCGTAGGAGCAGATGCTCTCTGGCAAGCACTTCAGAGTTCTACACCACCAGCATCTAAGCGCATTGGTGAATTCGATGCCTCACACCTTGGTGGGCCAAAAGAACTTCGTCGATTCGACCCATTCACACTTTACGGATTAATGGCCGCTCAAGAAGCTTGGGATCAAAGTGGGCTTTCAGGACCAATCATCGATGGTGGGTCAATCGTAACTACTGGCATTGGTGGGCTACAGACAGTCCTCGAGCAATTTCGAGTGCTCACTGAAAAAGGTCCGGACCGTGTTTCTCCGTTCATGGTGCCAATGATGATGCCAAACGCAGCTACTGCTGCGGTGTCTATGCGCTTTGGTCTCGGAGGGCCAGCCGAAACCGTAACAACAGCATGTGCCGCAGGGACACACGCCATTGGAAATGCTGCAAGATTAATTGCATCAGGCCGTTGCAGCATGGTTGTTGCTGGTGGAGCTGAAGCAGTTATGGTTCCACTTTCTGAAGCTGGTTTTAAAAACATGACAGCACTCAGCAACGAAGAAATCTCTCGCCCCTTTGACGTGAACCGTAATGGTTTTGTTATGGGTGAAGGCGCTGGAATCTTGATCCTTGAAGACTGGGACCAAGCTATTGCTCGTGGTGCAACAATCCTCGCCGAAGTAATTGGCGCAGCTTCAACCGCCGATGCTCACCACATCACTGCACCAGACCCAGAAGGTAACGGTGCGGCTCGATGCATGGAACTGGCACTAAGTGATGCGGGTATTAGCCCTGAGGATGTATCTCACATCAATGCACACGGAACCTCAACTCCACTTAACGACCTTGGTGAGTCTGTTGCTATGAAGCGTGTCTTTACAAAAGGTGTGCCACCAATCACTTCGATTAAGGGCCACCTTGGACACTCATTATCGGCTGCTGGAGCGCTTGAAGGCGTTGCATCTGTACTCACGCTTTTGAATCAATCAATTCCACCAACTGCTGGAACAACGCAAGTTGATCCAGAGATTGGTCTGGATGTTGTTCTTGGTTCACCACGAAAAACTGAACTTGAGGTTGTGCTCTCTAACTCATTTGGCTTTGGCGGTCACAACGGAAGCGTTATCTTTCGTCGCTTTCGCGCCTAAAGACTGAACCACTCGTCATTTCTGCGCGGAACCAAACTGTTTTCAAACGCCCACTTTGCGTTACCAATAAACGCACCAAGTCGTGCAGGGTCCTTTACCCCGGGAGTTGATTCAACACCAGAGCGAACATCTACTCCCCACACCGCATAATTCTGGACAACGTCCGCCACATTTAGATCACTTAGCCCACCTCCAACGATGATTGGTGTTCGAAGCGCTTCATCAGAAAAAACTTCTAGACAGTCAACGAGGTTCTCATAGTCATCAACATCGGGCATAAGTAAATAGTCGGCTTCGGGAATTGGAACACCTGATGCGTAGTCAAAATCACTTGACACGCTTCTGATAATCGTGTTTACGCGTTCTGAAATGTACTGAAGCTGCGAATGACTACATGGTCCATCAATTTGAACCATGTTGAGTCCAATCGTGTTCGCAATTTCGACAATACGTTCAGGAAGTTCATTACGAAATACACCGACCGAAATTGCACCACTGGGAAGTCGTCGGACAATGTCATGAGCATGTGAAGGTGAAATTTGCCATGGTGATGGCAGGAAATCAAAACTGATTGCACTTGCACCAAGCCCTATAGAAAAAAGGGCATCTTCTTCTGTAGTGATTCCTGAGATCTTTATAAAAAGGTCATCACGGAGAAGTCGCATAACTAGAAATCAGCCTCAAAGTGAACATCTACAAATTGTGCGAGTACATCAGGATTAAGAAGTGTTCGATGAACAATCGCAAGAGCTTGTATGCCACTCTGTGTGTGCACACTGCTCGTTATCCCCTTAGGACCTTCTGGTCCCTTTAATAAAACTGCCTCGTTGATGCGTTCGATGCTCGGTCCCGTGACACGAACCAGTCTCCATGGGACACTTGATCCTCGAGCGTCAAGTCGACCAACAAGTTCTTGTCCGGTGAAGCAGCCCTTAGTAAAAGATATGGATTCAGTGACGATCCTTGATCCGTAACACTGAGGTGTCAATGACAACTCACATTCCTTGGCGCCAATCCACCCAGCAGAGATTTGATCAGAAAGAACAGCAAAGGGACCAGCATCTATTTCGTTCACTTCAATTGTGCATTTAACTCGCAAGTGAAATCTTCGCAGTCGTGCAACTGAGCTCTCGGCGAGCTGTTGTTCAACGAGTAGTGAGAATCCTTCCTCAATCTTTCGAACAAATAATGGAGATATGACTGAGGAGTCGGGCTGAAGAAGAAGTGACCAAGATCCAGAGGGGCTAATTGTTGAGAGATCTTGCGTTAACTGACCCTGGAGGAATGACTCACTATCTGGCCCATTGACCAGAATTTCGGACCAAAGCAATTGTGTGCCTGCTGAATTCATTACTTGAGTACTCACACCTATTACGCTATTCGCCACCGCAGCAAATTGCACCGCTTATTAAAGGTACTGCCTAATGTCTATACAGAACGAACTCAATACGATCACTTCGACTCTTAATGAACTCTCGCACCGAATTACTGCTCTTGTTGAAGCAGAAGGACCAATGCTCGAAGCGGACACCTACACCGAGCTTGTTGCGGCTGAAAGAACTATCGGAGCCCTGCTTCGCAGACTCAACAGAGTCGCGGGTCGAATCAATTAATCATCCAAGTAGCATTTGGAAATGGCCAATTGGATCTCAACTAAAAAGTTGACTAACGAACAAAGACTTGATGTTCTGGGGCTACTAAATCGAACTGATGCAGCTTTAGGGCGAGAAGCTATCGACGAGTCACGACGTCGCAGTGTGGTTCATGGTTGGAGTGCACAGCACTGGCTCGCCCATGAAAATGAACAATTAATTAACTACGCAATTGGAAGTCCAGCAGCGAACACGACTCTTGAAATGTGTGGTGGTGGATTCGACGAGTCGCTACTTGATGCAGTTCTTTCTGAACATGAATCAATTCAGTGGTGGCTGCGAGATCCAAAGACGACAACATCTGGAACAACTATTCGAACCCTTCAATTGCTTCGAATAGAACTACCGATTGCAACCATCGAGATCCCTGAAGGATCGGTGCTTCGGACCTTTGAGCCAAGCCGTGACAAGGAGTCTTGGTTGCAGCAAAATAATGCGGCATTCGCACATCATCCTGAGCAGGGTGCTTGGCACATCACAGATCTTGAAGAACGTATCGAAGAGCCATGGTTCGATCCTTCTGGATTTTTACTTCTTGAGATCGAGGGAAAACTTGTTGCATCGTGCTGGACAAAAGTTCATGAACTTCACCCTGACCGCTCTGGGGAGATTTACGTGATCTCTGTTGATCCAAATTTCCAAGGAAAAAACTTAGGGAGAATTATGGTGTCACAAGGACTTGCAGCACTCCACAAAAAAGGTGTGAATAACGCAATTCTCTTTGTTGACGAATCAAATGAATCAGCAAGAAAGCTTTACGCATCACTTGGCTTTTTACTAATTCGTGAAGACAAACTCGTCTTATTTAAAAACTAGTTACCGCCAACTAGGCGACCAACAATCCAGGTCACACCTGACGCAAGAACTGCAATCATCAGTTGACGAAGCGCCCACTTTGTAACACCTTGACCAGTAAAACGTCCAACAAGCCCTCCAGCTGTGAGTGAACCTACGATGGCGAATCCAATTGACCACCATGCTGGATTACCTGCAGATGTGAAGATCCAAGGGAGCAGTGGAACTAGTGCTCCAGCAGCAAATGCCGCAAATGATGAACCCGCAACTACGAGAGGTCTTCCACTAGCGGAAGGATCAATTCCTAGTTCTTCACGAACATGCGTAGAGAGCGCAAGTTCAGGATCACGCATCAGATCAATCGAAAGTCGCTCCGCAATATCAGAATCGATTCCTCTATCGAGAAATATCTGACGCAGCTCGAATCGTTCACCTTCGGGATCTGCCTTGAGCGCAGCTCGCTCTACAGAAACTTCAAAGTCGACAAGTTCTTTTTGTGCTCTAACTGAAAGGTATTCGCCACTACCCATCGAAAATGCACCAGCAACTAGACCTGCAAGTCCAACAAGTCGCACAACGTTATGGCCTGGGTTTGCCCCTACAAACCCAAGAATTAGTGAGGCATTGGTAATGAGGCCGTCGCTAAAACCAAATACGGATGCCCTAAAAGCTCCGTCAGCAACTCGACGGTGGTGTTCTGACTCATGAAGTTCGCTCATAACATCATCATAAAGGAATTTAAAGTGAATTTTACGTGAAAGACACTTCTATTAGAGTTTCCACAGGAGGTTCATCATGACTACACAAGTGAACAGTATTGACGAATTACAGGCCTTAATCGGAACTCACGTGGGCTACGGCGAGTACCTCACCGTTACTCAAGAAGCAGTGAACCAATTCGCGGACGCGACTGGTGACCACCAGTGGATTCACGTTGACCCAGTTCGCGCAGCCGCTGGACCCTTTGGTGGACCAATCGCTCACGGTTACATGACACTGTCGCTTATCCCAGTTCTACTGAATGGGGTAATGCAGGTTGCTGGAGTGAAGATGGGCGTTAATTACGGAACAAACAAAGTCCGTTTTACTTCTCCTGTCCCGGTTGGCTCTCAAGTTCGAGCTGGTTCAACACTTGTTGCTGCTGAAGCAATTCCCGGCGGCGCACAGGTGACTATGGATGTGGTTATTGAAATCAAGGATGCTCCAAAGCCTGCCTGCTTTGCACAGATTGTTACTCGCTACTACACATAAACAGTGATCGACAGCTCCCTCCCCCAAGGTGAAGAAAAGACACGTCAAGTACGTGCCATGTTCGACACGATTGCTTCTCGTTATGAGTTCGTAAATAAGCTCATGACGTTTGGGCTTGATGTGCGCTGGAGACGTAGGGCAGTTTCAGATCTTCGACTAGCCAAAAAGAGCATTGTCCTTGACATCGCTGCTGGAACTGGTGACTTCACGAGGGAACTAACAAAACAGGGGCATAAGGCAGTTGCGACAGATCTCAGCTTCGGGATGCTTGACGCTGGAAGAAAAATGCATGACCGCGTACAAGCAGACGCTTCAAAGCTGCCATTTCGTAGCACGAGTTTTGATGGAGTGACGTGTGGATACGCTCTTCGAAACTTTACTGACCTAGCTGGAACGTTCGATGAAATGGCTCGAGTACTTCGTCCAGGTGGACGACTTTCAATTCTTGAGATTGCTGAACCAGAATCAGGACTGCTTCGAACTGGATTTCAGATTTGGTTTAGAAAGATTGTTCCATTCATTGGATCAATCGTTTCTGATCGCAAGGCATACCAGTACCTCCCAAAATCAACTGCATACCTGCCCGCTGCTCCTGAAATCGTGAAAATGCTCAATGCATCAGGTTTTAGTGCAGTGAATCACCGAAAGGTCATGGGCGGTCTCAGTCAGCAATTTATTGCTACGAGGACACAGTGAATTTCGTTAGAGAAATAATCCCCACGCAAGACCTTGACGCACTTCGCGCCCTTGGCGCGCGCGACGGTTGGTTAATTGAGAACTCCGACGTAATTCGAATTGGGTTTGGAAGAGCTGCTGACCAGATCGAACTCGCTGGTGGGTTAGAACCTGATTTTGCGGCTACCGACAAACTTCGCTCTCACAAACTGTCCGGAATCACTGGACCATCTGGAACTGGAATTGTTGCGTTTGGTTCACTTGCGTTTGACCGCACGGCACCTGGACATTTAGACATTCCAGAATTCTCAATTACACAAAACTGCAATGGAGAAGCATGGCTGTCAAGACTTGAATCATCAACAAACTGGCAAGTTCACATTTCATCAGTACTCGCTCCTACGCAGGAGACTCAGAGCCTGCGGTCAATAAGTTTTCTACCGACACCAGAAGAATACGCGCACAACGTTGCACTAGCAGTTGAAATTCTCCGAAGAAAAGAAATTGTGAAAGTAGTACTCGCTAGGTCAGTAAGTGGAACAGTTCCAGAAATCCTTGATCCAGCAGCAATAATTTCGCGGCTTAAAGTTCGAGAACCAATCTGCACCCTCTACAGCCTTCCTATTGAAGATGGACGCAGGTTTGTAGGTGCAAGCCCAGAACTTCTACTTAGAAGGACTGGCGACAATGTACTTTGTCACCCGCTCGCTGGAACAATTGCACTTCCTCCAAATGTGCAGCCAGATGATTATCAAAACTGGCTTCTTGGAAGCACTAAAAATTTGCACGAACACGAAGTGCCAGTGAACGAAATTGTTACCGCACTAGCGACTGTTTATGAAAACGTTGAAGCTGACGCCACTCCCTCAATTGTCACCCTTCGAACGCTGGCACACCTTGGAACATGGATTAAAGCGAGTGTTGAACATGAGGTTGATTCGCCGGACGCTCTCGAAGTGCTGAGAATCCTTCATCCAACAGCCGCGGTTGGAGGAATTCCACGAAAAGATTCTTACGACCTAATTCGGAAACTTGAAGATCACGACCGAGGTCACTACGCAGGTCCCGTTGGATGGGTTGACGCACGAGGTGACGGCGAGTGGTGGATTGGAATCAGAGGTATTTTGCTGCACGAAAATACTTTTGAAGCCTGGGCTGGTGCAGGAATTGTTAGCGAATCAGATCCAACCGCCGAACGTGAGGAAACAAGAGCGAAGCTCGCAAGTGTTCTCTCGTCAGTATTAGTTGACAGCGTTCAGTGAGCTTGAATTCCAAATGGTCGACCTATCGCCCATTTAGTAACTAGAAGTAGTGCTTCAATAACAATTGAACTCGACATTTTTGATTCACCAAGTTCACGATCAATAAACGAAATAGGAACTTCGATAATTGATGCCCCACCACGTCGAGCACGGTATGTCATTTCAATCTGAAAACCATAACCATCGGCGCTCACCGTTTCAAAGTTAATTTTTTCTAATGCAATCTTTGAGTAAACACGGTATCCAGCAGTCGAGTCCTTAACGTGTAGACCAAGCATGATTGATGCATACTGATTACCGCCACGAGACAACAGTCGACGAGAAAGTTTCCAATTAGGAATGTGCCCGCCATCAACGTAGCGTGAACCAATCACCACATCATGTGTCTCAGCAGCCTTTAACAACTGAGGTAGAACGTTCGGATCATGAGAAAAGTCGCAGTCGATTTCCACGAAGTGATCAAAGTCATTACTAAGGCCATGCTTGAATCCAGCGCGATACGCACCACCGAGTCCACTCTTTGAGGAGCGGCGCAGAACTTCTATTTGGCCAAGCTCATTTGCAAGTTCTTGCGCGCGGTTTGCTGTTCCGTCAGGGCTGGCATCATCGACAACCAGAATATGGTCATTTGGCACTGACTCTCTAATTGCGCGAAGCATTGGTTCGATATTGAGAATTTCGTTGTATGTCGGTAAAACGACCAATGTTCGCACCTCAAAATCATAGTTCGGCGACGTAGACTTCCCCTAACGACTTCATATGAATAGTCTTATGAAAATTTGCCAAATATGACAGAGAAAAAAACCAAGAAGCGCACCCCAATGCCGCGAGAACTTCGAATCATTCTCAGCGCAGGATGTCTGGTCTTTGTTTTTGAGTATCTAGTGCTTCCTCAGTTCGCATCAGCACGAAAATCACTACACCTATTGTCTTCGCTCAACCCTCTTATTGTCTTGCTCGCTGTCGGACTTGAGATGGCGGCCATTTACTCATACGTCGAATTGACACGAACAGTTCTCTATCCATTTGCACCAAAGAGATACAACACACTTCGAGTAAACCTTGCTGGCCTGGCAATTAGTCACGTAGTTCCTGGAGGAACAGCTCCAGCTGGAGCACTTTCATATCGAATATTTAACGAGCTTGGAGTACCTAAGGAAACGAATGCATTCGGTCTCGCAGCACAAGGAAGTGGATCAGCAGTCGTTTTAAACATCATCTTTTGGATTGCCCTTGTTGTTTCTATTCCACTTCGAGGTTTCAATCCTGCATACGGTTTTGCAGCTCTTGCTGGTGCATTTTTGATGCTGGCATTCTTTGGAACAATAATTTTGATTACAAAAGGACAGAATCAAGCAGACATCTGGCTACGCGCTCTAGCTCGTAGGGTTCCAAAGCTCGATGAAGACACTGTCTCTCAACTTCTTGACAAAGTTGCAAATCGAATTACCCTCTTAGTTAATAATCGAAGGACTTTGTGGTGGGCATTTACATGGGCTGGACTGAATTGGCTCTTTGATGGTGCTTGCCTCTGGGTTTTTCTATGGGCCTTTGGAAACATTGTTTCGCCGGTTGACCTACTGGTCGCCTACGGACTTGCCAACATCTTGGCGGCAATCCCATTAACTCCAGCCGGTCTTGGAGTTATTGAGGGCGTCCTGATCCCAACTCTTGTTGGTTTTGGAGTTCCTCATGCCGGTGCAATTCTCGCTGTACTCTCGTATCGCTTAGTGAACTTTTGGTTGCCTATCCCAATTGGCGCAATGTCATACGCCAGTCTTCAGTGGCGAAAAGGGCCTCTCTCTAGAGAAGTTCCCGACTCCGATGAACCATCTGAGCCTTAAAAAAACTCTGAGCTGAAATCATGTTCACAGGCTGCAAGCGACGCCATCGCCTATCCGTTCCTAGAACCCAGGTAAAGAGATCATCACTCCAGCTGATATCAAAGTTCTTGACAATTTCATTACGAAGGGCTGAGTCTTCAATTGGAACTGTAACTTCCACTCGACGATCAAGGTTTCTTTCCATTAGATCTGCTGAGCCAAAGAGAACTGAAAAGTGTTCTGATTCTTTTGATCCAAAGATGAATACTCGTGAATGTTCAAGGAACTCTCCAACAAGACTTTGTACAGCTATGTTCTCTGAAAGACCCGGAACTCCTGGTCGAAGGCTGCAAAGCGTGCGCACCTGCAGCCTGATCTGAGCGCCTGCAGCGCTTGCTTTATACAATGAATCAATTATCGCAGGATCAGTAAGTCCATTTACTTTTATTGAAATTGCACCTTCAGAGCCCAGTTCACATTGCTTATTTATTAGCTTGAGAATTTCAGATCTGGTCGAAACGGGACTGACCACCAACTTGGCATAGTCAATGTGCCGAGAGAACCCAGTTAAGTAGTTGAATAGTTCTCCGACGTCACTTGTAATCTGTTCATCGCAAGTGAGAAGACCATAATCTTCGTAAACCCTTGCTGTTTTTCCGTTGTAGTTCCCCGTACCAATGTGCACATAACGTTTGGTTGAAGAACCCTCCTGTCGAACAACTAGAGCAGTTTTAGCATGTGTCTTAAGACCGCTTATTCCGTACACAACGTGAACGCCAGCATCTTCAAGAGTCTTTGCCCATTCAATGTTTGCTGCTTCATCAAATCGAGCCTTCAGTTCAACAATTGCAACAACTTGTTTTCCACGCTCGGCAGCTTTAATCAAAGATGCAACTATTGGAGAATCACCTGAAGTCCTGTATAGCGTTTGCTTTATTCCAATAACTTGCGGGTCTTTTGACGCTTGAGCAATAAAGCCTTCTACGGAATCAGCAAATGATTCGTACGGGTGATGAAGAAGGATGTCACCTTCTCGAATGGCGGCAAAAATGTCTCCCACGTGATCACCATCGAGAAGTCTCTTCGGCGTGAGCGGTGACCAACTTTCTCCCTTTAGTTCAGGACGGTTAAGAGCGTAAAGACTCCAGAAGTCATGAAGACCTAAAGGTGCATCTGTTACATAAACATTCGACTTATCTATTTCAAGTTGATTGACGAGTAGATCGAGGAAGTCTTTGTCCATACCTTTTTGAATTTCAACTCTGAGAGCCTCACCGAATCTGCGGCGTCGAAGCTCAATTTCAAGAGCCACCAACAAATCATCTGCTTCATCTTCATCAAGGGTCAAGTCTGCATTACGCGTGACTCGAAATAGGTCTGCTCGACCAATCTCCATACCAGGAAACAATCTGTCAAGGTTTTCCATGATCAGCTCTTCAAGAAGACAGAACTGATTTTCTGATGCCTTTAAAAATCTAGGCAGTGAACTGGGAACCTTAATTCGAGCGCTTCGTTCTTCGTCAGTTTTCCTATCAACAATGGTTACAGCAATGTTCAAAGAAAGATTCGAAATCATCGGGAATGGATGTGCGGGGTCAACCGCCAACGGAGTTAAAACTGGGTACACATTTTTTTCAAAGTATTCAGCAAGATTCCTCTTGTCGTCATCTTTAAGTTCATTGAATTTAACAATTTCGATGTTTGAGAGAGCCAATGTTGGAATCAAGGTGTCAAGTACAAGACGGTCTTGTCGTTCGACGAGAGACATAACGCTCTCGCGGATTGCGTCGAGTTGCTCACGTGGTCGCATTCCATCTATTGAAGGAGTATGAACTCCAGCGGCAACTTTATCCTCAAGACTCACAACACGAACCTGAAAAAATTCATCAATCATGTCGGCAAAAATTGCTATGAACTTGACTCTTTCCAAGATTGGAAGTGAGTCATTTTCAGCGAGGTCAAGAAGTCTGGCACCAAATTCAAGACGTGAAAGTTCACGGTTTGAGAAACGTTCTGATCCAAAGGACTGAGGATTTAAGCTCACCGACAAACATCGCTTTCTTCATTAATGAAGTTATTTATTCAATTCTACGGCTACTCTTGAATTGTGGCGAATCCTGTACAAATTAAGCGTGCTGCAATAACTAAGTCTTTGTTCACACAACCGTCACAGTCGCGTTCAACTGAGTTAGGACTTATGTCACTCGCGTGGATTATCACGGTTGCTTTCTATGTTCTTGCTTCGCTTGGAGCTCATGGCACCATGCCTCAAAAAATCTGGATTTTTCTATTCGGCATTGTGATCATCTCACTAGGAATGCACTTCGCACTCAAACGCTTTGCTCCTAATTCATCTCAAATTCTTCTTCCAATAGCGACATTGTTAAATGGAATTGGATACGTTGAAATAGCTCGATGGAATTCATCAAGGGCCGCTTACCAATCAATTTGGTACTTACTGAGTGCGGTTGCCTTTGTGCTGACACTTAAATTTGTTCGAAGCGTGCGTGATCTCGATAGATACCGGTATCTGACACTTAGTTCAGCAATCATGCTGCTGCTCATGCCTCTGATCCCTGGAATTGGAGTAAATGTAAACGGGGCTCGACTTTGGGTTAGGGCTGGTCCTTTGTCATTTCAACCAGTTGAGATTGCTAAATTACTTTTAGCTTTTTTCTTTGCTTCATACTTTGCTTCGAATCGTGAACTTCTTTCGACTCCGACACAAAGGTTTATGGGTCGCCTAATTGTTCCGCCTAAAGCACTCTTCCCAATTATTGCCGCATGGGGATTTGCATTGGCAATCCTAGGTGGCGAAAACGACATTGGATTTGCAATGATTCTTTTTGCTTTATTCTTTTCGCTGCTTTGGATAACTACAGGTTTAAAGACATACATTGCAATGGGGTTTGGATTATTCGTAGTTGGTTCATACGGTGCAAACATATTTTTCACTCAAGTGCACCATCGAATTTCACAATGGCTCAACCCATGGTCAGCAATTAACTTTAATTTCTCTCATCAACTCGCCTTTGGCTGGTTCTCTCTCGCGGCTGGTGGCATAACTGGCACGGGACTGGGGCTCGGTCAATCAGGAAATATTCCTGAAATTTCATCAGACATGATCTTCTCCGCGCTTGGAGAAGAACTTGGTTTCCTGGGAGTAATACTCATACTCTGTCTCTTTGCAATGTTTGTTGGAGAAGGATTTCGCATTGCACAAAGAGCGCATTCTGACTTTGTGCGTTTGGTTGCTGTTGCGCTAACCGCAACAATGGGTTTCCAAGCATTTTTTATTATGGCTGGGGTATTACGAATACTTCCATTCACAGGCATCACCTTGCCGTTCATGGCCTATGGAGGTAGTTCGCTAATTTCAAACTATGTGATTGTTGCAGTTCTACTTCGTATTTCACAAGAAAATGCAAATGAACTTCGAGGCGGGGAAGTTCGCGCGGTAAAATTTATTTAAACGTAGAACTGTTTAAGGACCTCTTCGGCACACAGAACTGGTGCAGGAACTGCTTGGCGTGAAGCGATAATTAATGCATCGCTCGTTCTGCAATCAAGAACAAATCTTCCTGTTGGGGTCATCAAGTCAAGTTCCGAGAAAAAAACACCGTTTTCGTGTCGAACAATTCGAACTGCAATAACGTCGACCTTGACGTGCGCTAATACATCCGCAAAAAGCTCATGGGTTGAAGGCCTACGACCTTTATTTTTCTTCAGAGCGTTTTCAAGTGACTGTGCTTCAGCAAGAGCAATTGAGATGGAGATACTTCGATATGGGTACTCTTCTTCGTTTAAGTGGACCTCTGGCGAGCTATTTACAAGATCGAAAGTAACGTTGGCAACATTCATGACAAAGAATTTGACCGCATTTGGGTCAAAGACTCTCGACACTTCGGGGGCTGTTGTTTCATCACTCATAGGTAGTAAGACTAACTGCCCGACCGCCTAGACACGGAAAGCACTACCCCACCTGCTGCAAAGAACACCAGTGCCGAAGACCCACCGTAGCTAAGTAGTGGGAGCGGAATTCCAGTCATTGGCATAATTCCCATAGTCATTCCAATATTTTCAAAACAACTGAAGGAGAAGAAAACGAAAATACCAAGAACTAGTGTTCGCCCCATTATGTCTTTTGAATTTCTACCAATTCGAAACATGCGATACGCAACAAACGCTAGAAGGGAAATAATTAATACGGACCCAATGAAACCCAATTGCTCTCCAATGGCTGTGAAAATAAAGTCAGTGCGCTGCTCAGGGACATAGCCAAGGACTGTTTGAAGACCCTGAAAGAATCCTGAACCATGAAGGCCACCTGAACCAATAGCGCTTTTGGCATTATTGACCTGATAAATAAGAGCCTGCAACTGAGAGTTCGCTGTACTCGAATTTTGATTTAAAAATGACGTGAAGCGTTCTATTTGATATTTCTGTAGTACTGAAAAATAAGCTGCAAGAACTAACCCCACTGTTCCAAGTACCGCCAGTGCACTCATAAATCGTGGAGGAACACCTGCAACAACCAGCATTGCGCCAATTGTGATCACAATGATGATTGAGGTTCCAAGGTCGGGCTGAATGACAATCATCATTAGTGGTAACGCCGCCATGAACAGAAGGCGCCACACGTCGTAGAGCTTTAGTCCCTCGGGTCGACGCTCACAGTACGTTGCAACCGCAATCACCAAAAACAAGACGGTGAATTCACTGGGTTGAACTTGAAAGAGACCGAGATTGAACCAGCGCTGCGCTCCTAGTGAGCTTGAGCCCAGAACGAAAACTCCAGCGAGGCCCAAAAGGCCCGAGACGTATAGAGGTGTCGCTACAATTTCGAGTCGACGATAGTCAATAAGTGAAATACCGTACATCACGACGATGCCCAATATCACGAAGATTGATTGGCGCTCTAAGTAGTAGTGAGGGTTATACTCTGCATCAATTAGTGCTTGACGAGTAGCACTGTAAATCATGATGACTCCGGTAATTCCAAGTGCAATTAGTCCCCAGAGCAGACTCGCATCGAGTGAGTCTTTGGAGCGAATTCGATTGCTGAGGGCATTAATCGTGTCGGTCATTTAATTACCTTTAATAACTCCGCACCATCAATTTCAGTATTCCACCAAAACTTAAATTGTAATGCCGCTTGATACGCCAGCATTGCAAGACCATTGGACGTTCTACAACCTTCTGCCGCAAAGAATGAGAGCCACTCTGACTCGGCTGGCGAGTATGTGATGTCAACGCAAATAGTTTCACTACTTAGTCCAGCGATTGAAATTGGAGCTTCACGTCCGGTTACTGGAACCGTATTGATAACCACGTCAATTCTGTCTGGCAGCGTACGTGTAACTTTGTCATACTTCGATACAAGCAAATCAATCTTTGATTGAGTGCGATTTAAAACAGCGATACTCTTTGCGGTCGAAAACTCGAGAGCATCGATAATTCCAGCAGCTGCCCCACCTGCACCAAGTACAACAACGTGAGCATTGGCGAAATCAAAGTTGAACTGACTAGTGATCGAATTAATGAGCCCGTCACCATCGGTGCAGGCACCGTAAATAAGACCATCTTTTCTAAGTAGCGAATTAACCATTCCAGTTCTAGTAGCAGCAGGGTCTAAGTGATTACACATGGTTGTTGCAATGGGCTTCAACGGCATTGTTACAGAAAGAGCATTGAAATTATTATGAATTGCAATTCGAAGATCTTCTGAATGAGCAGCTGAAATTTGGAGTCGCGACGCACTCCCCTCAATTCCAGTTATTTTCATCGCAGCCACTTGAAGTAGCGGTGATAACGAATGATCTACTGGATCGCCAGCGACGCCTACCTTCCAAATCATCTGATACCCCTTGAATAAGCAATGTGTTCATTAGCAAGTTGTTCAGCAAATGTTGAGGCGAATGCTTCTGTTCCGTCTTTTGATACGAGCGTGAAATAGAGCCAGTCTCCTGCAGGTGCGTGCATCACAGCATTAAGTGCAGACGATGAAACAACACAAATTGGAGTTGGTGTGAGACCAGAGTTCAAATACGTATTGTATGAAGTTTTGGTTTTCAACATTGCAGGTGTAACTTTTCCACCATCTTGGCCCAAGTAGTAAAGAACTGTTGAGTCCATCTGCAAAGATCCGCCTCGTTTAAGTCGGTTAAAAATTACTCGAGCAACCTTCGGCATGTTAGATGGGTAATAGCCTTCTTTTTCAACAATTGATGCGGCAATTAATAACTTGTAGGCACTAAGACCTTGAATACTTGAACGTGGGGTTAAACCAGCGGAAGTGGCTTCTTTTGTAAAGGACGCCTCCATTTCACTGAGTAGTTTCGCTGGTGTGATACCTGGCGCTAAAACATATTGTCCTGGTCCAATGAGACCCTCAAGTGAACTCTTGGGGTGATACGCATTATTAGTAATTGCTGCATTTACATCTTGCGCAAATGAATTGGCGAATGAGTTGCCTGCATCATTGACAATTAACATTTCTACCTCACGCAGCGTGAGACCAGGTAGGACATTTATTACTCTCACATTTGGCACGTTCCCAATAATCGATTTCACAAAACTAAATGATGAATTTTGTGGAATTTCATAGCTGCCCGCAACTACGACCGGTGATCCGAAGAGCACGGTGTCAATACGAAATGCAATTGGGGAGTTAATTATCCCCGCTGTATGCATCTCTGACGCAATCTGTGACATTGAGTCACCAGGATGCACAGTGAAAATTGCTTCTTTACCGGAGCCTCCAATTGGGTTCATCTGCAAGAAGAACCAGACAATGAAAATGAGTCCGAGCGCAATTAGACCTTGGATAGTCCTCTTGACGGGCCTAAGCAGAAGGAAGTGCATCTATGTAGTTTTGCAGCATGATTACCGCGGCGGCGCTATCTATGTGCTCTCGGTGGTTCTTTGCCTTCATACCGGCCCCAGAAAGCGATTTTTGAGCCTCTAAGGTTGTCAAGCGTTCATCCCACTGAACTACCAGAAACGAAGGAAAAGCGTCCTTTATGGCCTCAAATAGCTGGTCAGCAACTTCAGTGCTTTGGGTCTCATTTCCTGATAGCGAAATTGGTCGCCCGATAACAATTGATCCCACGAACTCCTCTTCAATGAGTTCTGTGAGTTTTTCGATGAAGGTATCATCTGCATCCAGCGCTAAGCGTGGAAACGCCATAGTTTGTGCCGAGTCCGTAATGGCGACACCGCATCTGCGAGTGCCCGGATCGATTCCGAGAATTCGACTCATTTTCCCTACAGAGCTTTAGCTGCAGTGAGAACTTTGTCAATACCGGAGGCATCTTTGCCACCTGCAAGCGCTAATTGTGCAGAGCCTCCACCACCACCATTGACAAACTTCGCGAGTTCTTTGACTGTGCTTTGAGCATCGAGTGACTCATCAGACGCAACGACAATTGAAACTTTGTCTTCGAACGCACCAACAATCACCACTGCCCTGCGTCCACGCCGTTGTAGATCTTGCGCCAACGTACGAAGTTGATCTCCAGGGAAGCCGTCGACACGAGCAACGAGCACTGAAGTACTTGTCTCATTGTGCAGCTGGTCAGCAAACGCAGAAAGTTGTGATTGACGAAGTGAAGACATCTCTTTCTCTACTTCTTTTTGACGATCAAAAACTCGCTCAAGAGCAGGGACAACATCATCGAGTGAAGTTTTTAGAAGCGTCGCAACCGCTCCAAGTGCACTTTCCATTTCTTGACTCCTGCGATACGCACCAAGTCCACTCACTGCTTCAATACGCCGAGTACCAGAACCGATTGATGCTTCGCTGACGACTTGAATTTGTCCAATAGAACCGAGGCTGTCTACGTGGGTTCCTCCACAGAATTCAAGACTGTGAACACCGGCACGAACTACACGTACCTGGTCACCGTACTTGTCACCAAAGAACGCAATAGCGCCCATGGTCTCTGCTTCATTCTTAGAGGTCTGAATTGTTTCAACTGAATCGTTTTCAACAATGTCACCATTGGCGAGTGTCAATACTTGAGCCATTTCTTCGTTTGCAAGACCTGAGCCGTGCGCAAAGTCAAAGCGAAGGCGATCTGGTCCTACGTAGGACCCTTGCTGGCGAACATGATCACCGAGCACTGTGCGAAGTCCTGCGTGGAGCAAGTGCGTTGCGGTGTGATTGCGTCGAACTGCTTCACGGCGTTCTGGAGCAATTGTTGCAACGCAAACTTGTCCGGGGAGAATTTCGCCAGTGAGTTTGCCACGGTGAGCAAAGAGCCCTCCAGCAACGTTCTGGGTGTCAATGACTTCGAAGCGACCAGATTCAGTCACCACAGTTCCCATGTCGCCGACCTGACCACCCGACTCTGCGTAGAAAGGAGTGTTCTCTAAGAAGAGCTCACTAGTGCCGTCAGCACCCGAAAGAATTGCCACAACTGAAGTTTCAATGCTGTAGCGTTCAACGTCACGACCAACAAAGTTGGTGGCCCCGTGGTTTTCAATTAGTTCTTTGTACTGTGACTCATCGGCGAGATTGAGCGCCTTGGCCTTAGAGCGAGCTCGTTCCTTCTGCTCAGTCATTGCAGCGTCGAATGCTTCGCGCTCAACACTAAGTCCAGACTCAGCAACAATTTCATCGGTGAGTTCAATTGGAAAGCCGTGAGTGTCATGAAGCTTGAATGCCATGTCGCCTGGGAAAATTAATGACCCAGACTTTGTGACCTTGTTGCGCTCTTCTTCAAGCAGTGTCATTCCAGCTTTCAATGTTCGTGAGAATCCAGCTTCTTCACGTTCAAGAATTGAAACAATCAGGTCACGGTCTTTAATCAAGATTGGGTAAGCACCACCCATCTTTTCAATCGTTGCGTCTACAAGCTGCGCTGTGAGTGGAGCGTCAGATCCGCTACGTCGAGCAGCCAGGATTGCGCGTCGAATAATACGTCGAAGAACATAACCGCGTCCTTCGTTTGAGGGAAGAACACCGTCAGAAACCAAGATGCTCATTGCACGTCCGTGCTCGGCAATACGTCGAATAGCAATGTCGGTATTCTCATCACGACCAAGTGGTGCGTTTACTGCTCGAGAAGCTGTTTCAATGAGCGGTGCAAATAGGTCGGTGGCGAATACTGATTCAACACCATTAAGAATGGAGAGAACACGCTCGAATCCAGCACCAGTGTCAATGTTCTTCTTTGGAAGATCAATGAACGATTCATTTGGGCCTTTTTCGAATTGCATGAATACGAGGTTCCAGAATTCAATAAAGCGGTCTTCGCCGCCATGAGCTGGGCCACCGTCGGCTCCAAATGATGGACCCTTGTCGTAGAAGATCTCAGAACACGGACCACATGGACCACTATCGCCCATCGCCCAGAAGTTGTCTTCGCCAAGTCGTTGAATTCGCTCTGGGCGAATACCAATAAGGTCGCGCCACATTTCTTCTGCCTGGTCGTCTGAATGGTGAACAGTTATCCAAAGTTTCTCTGGATCAAGTCCGAATCCCTCAGTGATGAGGCCCCAGGCGTATTTGATGGCCCCTTCTTTGAAGTAATCACCAAAAGAGAAGTTGCCCATCATTTCAAAGAAGGTCAGGTGTCGCTGCGTTGTTCCAATCTGGTCAATGTCTCCAGTTCTAAAACACTTCTGAATTGAAACAGCTCGCTTATATGGCGCAGTCTCTTCTTCGGTGAAATAAGGCTTAAAAGGAACCATTCCTGCAACAGTGAAGAGGAGTGACTGGTCGTGAGGGATCAGGCTTGCTGAAGGGACGATGGTGTGCCCGTTTTCAGCAAAGTAATTAAGAAAAATAGACCGGAGTTGAGCTGCTTCCACGGCATTTACTCTACCGGCGT
>CAIKFN010000181.1 GCA_903826715.1 uncultured Actinomycetes bacterium | reverse complement strand
TTGAAGGATCTTGTGTCACCACTTGGTCGACCACTCGTTCAACGCTCCACTCTTTACCAGGCGATCTAGTTCATGTCTCCAAACGAAGAGGATCTAGAGATTGCTCGCGACTCTTCAGACGAATTACTGCGTGCAGCGAAATTGTTTGAGCCATGGCGATCTCATAAAAAAGTTTTAGTCTTCGGTTCTGCAAGGACCAAGAAAGAAAACCCGCTGTATCAAATCGCCAAAGAATTTGGTCATGTGATGACAAAGTCTGGTTGGTTCACCATTACTGGAGCTGGTGGCGGAATCATGGAGGCAAGCTCTGAGGGTGCTGGAAAAGATCACACAATTGGGGTGAACATAAAGCTCCCCTTCGAACAACATGCAAATCCATTCATTGACGTTGAGAACAAAGTTGTCTCGGTAAAACACTTCTTCACGCGCAAAGTATCAATGGCCCGAGAATCAGACGCGTTTGTATGCCTTCCTGGCGGCTTTGGAACACTCGACGAACTCTACGAAGTTCTAACGCTTATCCACACCGGAAAGACATCTCCAGCCCCTGTAGTGCTGATTGACGCTCCTGGTGGAACCTTCTGGTCCAAGTGGCTGGACTTCCTTGAATCAGAAATCATTGGTGGTGCCTACATTGGTCAGCCAGATTCTGCCTTAGTAAAGCTATGCACTACAGCTGAGAGTGCTGCAGAAGAGATTTTTGGGTTCTACGCGAATTACGTAGATTGCAGCTTCAGCTCTGGACAGGTTGAAATCAATCTATTGAACGAGCCAACTGATGCACAGGTTCAGAGTCTCTTAAACGTAGTTCCACAGCTTTCAAAGTCACCGCAGTTCACAAAGTCAGGGAAATCAATCATTGCAAGCTTTGAAGGACGCAACTACGTTGGTCTTCGACTTGTAATTAATGAAATAAATTCCTGGGATTAGTCGTCGCTAGCGCCACGCAGTAACGATTCTGCTTTCTGCAAGCTTCTTCGGACTTTTGAAAGCCGACGTTCAAGTTCTTTTGCGTTATCAGGCTCGTCTTCGTTTACTTGTGCTCGAAGAGCGTCATAGATTGCGTCAGAGACTCGAGATTCAATACTTGCAACTTCGTCAGCTAATTCGTCAAATGACTGCATTAACCAAGTGTGGTGACTTCGAGTGCGTTGTCCCCATACTGCGAACGAAGAACTTTTTTGTCAAACTTTCCAACGCTGGTCTTTGGCACACTCTCAATGAATGTCCAGCGCTCAGGTAGCCACCACTTAGCAACGTGCTCTGCGAGGTATGTCTGAAGTTCCGCTGGCGTTGCACTCATGCCAGGGCGAAGTACTACGCAGGCCATTGGACGCTCTTGCCACTTCTCGTCAGGAACCGCAATAACTGCAGCTTCAAAGACAGCTGGGTGACCCATGAGAGCTCCTTCGAGCTCAACTGAACTAATCCATTCACCTCCGGACTTAATAACGTCCTTGGTGCGGTCGCTAATGACTAGGTAACCGTACGCATCGATTGTTCCAATATCGCCAGTTCGGAGCCATCCGTCACGGAATTTTTCAGGATCCTCAACACCGAAGTATGAACCAGTAATCCATGGACCACTAATTTCGAATTCTCCAACGGTCTTTCCGTCATTTGGAAGAACTGCTCCGTCTTCTGCGGTGATTCTCATCCTCACACCAGCAACAATCCTTCCGGCCTTAACGCGCCAGTCAATCTCTTGATCCTTTGGAGTTCCAAATGGAGGAATTGAAACTGCAGCAAGAGGACTCGTTTCAGTCATACCCCATCCCTGGATGATGTCAATGTTGTACTTGTCTCGGTATGTTTCAATGAGAACGCGCGGCACTGCAGATCCACCAGCGAGCAAGTAACGAAGACTCGATAAATCAACGTCAGGCTTTTCGTTAGCAACACGTAGAACATCATTCCAAATAGTTGGAACGCCAAGTGACACTGTTGGCTTTAAGTCTTCAATCATTTTTACGATTGGTTCACCTTGCAACAACATCTGAGGCATGATGAGTTCAACACCGGCCATAAAGGCTGTATAGGCACAACCCCACGCGTTCACGTGGAACATTGGAACAATTAACAAGCAGCGATCGCGCTCACTGAGACCAATTGAGTTTGCAGAAGTTGAAGCCATTGAGTGAAGCCATGTTGAACGGTGCGAGTAGACAACTCCCTTAGGATTGCCAGTTGTTCCCGATGTGTAACACATGATTGCGGCTTCGTTCTCGTCGAGGTCCGGCCAAACAAATCCTGGCTTTTCTGCAGCGAGGAGTGTTTCGTAGTCGAGTGTGTCTCCAAGAACACCAGTTCCTTCTGGGCCGTGAACAATGATGTGCTTCACGTTAGGAATCTGGTCACGTACTTTTGCGAGTAGTGGAGCAAGAGTGTTGTCAACAATGATCACTTGATCGTCAGCGTGATTGATGATGTAGCTGAGTTGCTCTGGAAAGAGTCGAATGTTAAGTGTGTGAAGCACTGCTCCCATGCACGGGATTGCAATGTATGCCTCCATGTGTGCTTGGTTGTTCCACATGAATGAAGCGACACGGTCGCCCTTCTTCACACCGAGTTTGCTCAGAGCAGCAGCTAATTGCTCAGCGCGCTTAGCGATTTGAAAGAATGTCGCTTCTGCAACACCATCTGGAGAGACGGTAAAAACTTTCTTGTCGGCGTAGATGAACTCCCCGTGCTTAATCAGGTCCCTGATAAGCAACTGTGTGTTTTGCATCGTACTTTTCATACTTCCCCCACTGCTTTCTGATGTGATGTTTTAAATCTTGATGCGATTATGAAACTACCAAGACAGACTGTACGGCTCGACTGGTGCTGGAAGCGAACTCGGCTTTCCTTGGAGATGGGCATCTATTCCAGATGCGGCTGCGCGACCTTCGGCGATTGCCCACACAATCAGGCTTTGGCCACGGACTGCGTCGCCACAAGCAAATACTTGTCCCTTGCCCTCTAGGCCCTTTACGGCCCAATTAGGGGTCACAGAAAGGGTTGCACGGTGGGTTACGAACTGGTCCTGGTTGAGGCCAAGCTCGTCGAGTTCTGGTCCAACGAACCCGGCGGCGATAAATACAAAGTCCACAGCCTTAGTTACAACTTCGTTAGTCGAGTTATCACGGAGCACTATTTCTTGGAGAGTTCCTTCACCCTTGAACTCAAGAGTTTCAGATGAGAAGACACGCTCACCACCTTCTTCGTGAGCGGACGTTGTCTTAAAGAGTCGAGCCATTGTTGGCCATGGTTGATCATCTGGTCGCTCATCTGGTGGGCGGTCCATGATCTCAATTTGAATGACGCTCTTTGCCCCTTGACGGTGCGCGGTACCAAGACAGTCAGCACCAGTGTCTCCCCCACCAAGAATGATCACGTTCTTACCGTTCACATCAATTTCAGACTTCGTTGAAGTGTTGACGGCACGGTTCGATGCTTCTAGATACGTCATGGCTGGATACACGCCCGTGAGCTCTGCTCCGTCAACTGGAATCATGCGTGGTCGTGTTGAACCAATGGCGAGAAGCACGGCGTCATACTCAGCGCGAAGTGACTCGAGAGAAACGCCATCATCTCCAACGCTTACGCCGGT
>CAIKFN010000180.1 GCA_903826715.1 uncultured Actinomycetes bacterium | reverse complement strand
TGTCGACCACCGTGTCCTCGAAACGCAGTCCGGCGAGGAAACCAAATTTTCCGATCGGCTGGCCGTAAGTCAGGTAGAGCGCGTGCAGATGGTCATGGTAAATGAAGCGATTGGTGCGGGTCAGGTCGACGGTCGAGGTGCCGCGGAGCGGATCGCGATCGCCACCGCGGAAGTCGGCGTCGATTTTGTTCAGCTCGAGTGAATAACCGGCGTCGAACTTCCCGTCGTTCTCGAAGGGGTAGCTGTAGTCGGCGGTGAGTTCATTGTTGGTTTCGGTGGGATGGATCGTCGTGTAGTCGAAGGTCGTCGGCGTGACGGGCGTGCGGTAGAGATTTGAGTAGTGATTGTCCTCCTGCTCGGAGTGGCGGTCGTGTTTCACCTCACCGGTCAGCCAATTTTTCGCCAGCGCATGATTGGTGTTGCTCCAATCAGTGCAGAAGAAGCGCTCGCGCTTGGAGTGACTGGACCTCTACTTCGCTCAACTGGTGTTGCGTGGGACCTTCGCCGCACGATGCCTTATCTCGCATACGACAAGGTTGACTTCGACGTAATTGTTGGAACCTACGGAGACAACTTTGACCGCTACGCGATTCGACTTAACGAAATTCGCGAATCAATCCGCATTGTTCGTCAGTGTCTTGAAATGATGCCAAGTGGTGACTACCGAAGCCAAGATCCAAAAGTAACGCCACCTCCACGTGCACGTATTAATGAATCAATGGAAGCACTCATTCACCACTTCAAGCTCTTCACCGAAGGATTCCATGTTCCAGCCGGGGAAGTGTATTCAGCAGTTGAATCACCTCGTGGAGAACTTGGTTGCTACATCGTTTCTGATGGAGGACCTAAGCCGTACCGAATTCACGTTCGTGCTCCGAGTTTCGTAAACCTACAAGCGGTTCCCCTCCTTATGCGTGGTGGTTCAGTTTCTGACACCATCACCGTTATTTCTACAGTTGACCCAGTTATGGGTGAGGTGGACCGATGAGCCACTTCCAAGCTGACCTTCGAAAGCGCGCTGAAGACCTCGTTGCGCTGTACCCAGTGAAGCGATCTGCAATGTTGCCGCTACTTCACTTAGCGCAAGAACAAGACGGCTACCTCTCTGAAGAGGGAATTACTGAGGTTGCGCAACTCGTAGGAACGTCAGAAGCTGAAGTTCGAGGCACCGCAGCGTTCTATGACATGTTCCACTTAGAGCCAGTTGGAAAATACGTTGTTGGGATTTGCACCAACATTGCTTGTCTGCTCGCTGGTGGCGAAGAACTCTTAGAGCACGCAACTAAGAAACTTGGATGCGCCGTTGGTGGTACTTCATCAGACGGACTCTTCACATTGGAAGAGACGGAATGCTTGGCTGACTGTGACATTGCACCGGTGGTGCAAGTGAACCACCGTTACGTTCGAACAACTACGCCCGACGCATTTGACGCAATGATCGAAGAGGTTCGTGATGGCAAGCGTGAATCTGAAATTCCATCACACGGAACACTTATTCGCGTGCGCAGAAGCAGTGGACTCCAAGCCCCACGTGAAGAAATCGCTGCACAGCGCGCCACCGCGCAGACTGCTCGAGAAGCTCGTGCCGCAAAGGAGCAGAAGTAATGGCTACCTTTAGCGCACCAAAGATTGTCTCTTCTCGTAAAGACTTTGACGATTCGTATACCCTTTCTCGTTACCTCGAAACCGGTGGATACGTTGCGCTGAAGAAGGCACTTGGTATGTTCCCTGAGAAGGTTGCTGCTGAAGTTGATACTGCGTCGCTCCTCGGACGAGGGGGAGCTGGATTCCCAGCAGGACGCAAGTGGTCAATGCTTCGCAGGTCTCCAATTTCGTATCTCGTTGTCAACGGCGACGAATCAGAGCCTGCTACATTCAAAGACCATTACTTAGTAGAGCGCGATCCCCACCAACTTATTGAGGGCGTTATCATTGCGGCGTACGCACTGCAGGTTAGTCAAGCATTT
>CAIKFN010000179.1 GCA_903826715.1 uncultured Actinomycetes bacterium | reverse complement strand
GGCGTAGAAACTAGTTATTTACCGGCGGCGCGACGCTGGAAGCGTGTTCGCTTCAGCATCTTCTTGTGCTTCTTCTTACGCATGCGCTTACGGCGCTTCTTAATTAATGATCCCATGGCTTGTACGACACTACTAGGTTTTCGAACTACCCCTCAAAATAAACGAATTATTGAGGTTTCTCTGTGTCGTTGCTTCGCTCAATGCTGAGTGCTTGACGTGGGCATCCGCGCACTGCGTAGCGTGCTGACTGCAGCACCCCAGAGTTGCTGAGGGGGACAGGTTCGGTTGCAACAATGGGATAACCCCACTCATCAACGTCAACGAGTTCAGGCGCAAGCTCGTGACAGTGCCCGAATCCGTCACAGAGAATCGGATTTACCTTCAGTACAAATGAACCAGAACGTCTACGCACTACTCCCATATAAGTTCATCCTCGTGCTCGAGCGAAGGAATCTTGATTGTGTGCTTAGGGCGCTGTGTCCCGCCACAAGGCCGGCCAACTATGTGCTGGGCAATGTCATCAGCGAAGACTGTAAGTGCAGACCTTACGAGTCGGATAACTCCATCTGGGTGGCGACATGCGCCACGTCCTTCAATTGAATCGCAACGACTCAGCAGTCGATCGTATGCCGCTCTCGGGTCCTTTGATGCATGCGTGATGCTCGTTAAATCATCAGCCAGTGCAGGAAGCCCAAATGCGCAAGGTCCACACTGTCGAGCACTTTCGTTTGCCATCCAGCGCACTATGCGAAGTGTTTCATAAACACCACACGCCTCACGTGCAAGGACTGCCATCACACCTGCTCCAACACTCGCTCCATGTGCAGACAGGTGTTCATTGGCGTAAGGGGTGTCAATGTGTTTCCCGTGTAGCCATGTTCCACCGAATCCTCCAAGCAGTAGCGCCTGTGGTGCCATGTCGGCGTGTCCAGCAGCCAAGATGGCTCTGATTGGAGTTCCAAGAGAAACTTCAAGCACAGTGGACCTCTCAACAGCACCAGAAAGTGAAACAAGTGTTGACCCCGGACTTTTCTCAGTTCCGAGTAATCTAAACCAGTCGGCACCGAATCGTGCAATAAGTGCAACGTTGGCACACGTCTCAGCGTTATCAACGAGTACGGGACTGTGCCCAACACGAAGAATGCTTGGTCGCTCAGGGCGGTACTGGGGGAGAGATTCATTGTCATTTAACCAGTGAACGAGTGCTGACTCTTCTCCAGCAACATAACGCCAAGGAGGAGTGTGGAGTTCTATTTTCGCTCCACGCAAGCTTTGACGTTCAAGTTCGTGAATAGCGCGATTTATGTGATTGACAACCGTTGGATTATCTCTGGCGACGCAAACGAGAATGCGCTTGGCTCCAATAAGGCCGGCCAAAATTTGTGCCCCTTCAAGTATCAAATGTGGGTTGGCACCAGCGAGGGCAAACTCTTTGTGCGCAGCCGGTTCTCCTTCCATCGCATTTACAACGACTGACTTATTGTGACCGCGCTGGACACGAAGCAAATCGACTTTTCTAAATGTAGGAAACGCCGCACCACCACGGCCAGTGAGTCCAGATTTTTCCAACTCTTGCATGATGTTAAGAGGGGCACTGGATGCGAACACTTGCTCGTGTTGAGTCAAAGTAAGAGGTCGACCTTCAGCCCCGTGAAGCACTCTGGGTAGCACACTGGCACTAATCATTAACGTCGCCGAGTTTTCTGTTTTGATGTTGCTCTAGGGAATGATTCAGTTCTTTGTGGAATGGTTTTTCCTCGAGGAATAGGTGAAAGTGCGGTACGTCCAGCTGCACGTTCTGGTCGTGCGAAGTAACGCCACAACGCAACACAAAGAACTATTCCAGCGCACCCAGCGACCAAAACCAGTCCAGCCCCACTGTGAGCGTCGGAACCTGACATATACGAGTGGATGATTGCTGACGCGTAGGCGAGCCAGCTGAACCAGTGAATAAATCTCCATGACTCATTTTTTATTCGAACTTTAAGCAAACTTGAAATCCAAACGCAGAGCAGTAAGTCAAAGCCCACGGCGCCTATTGCTATCGGTACCGTTTTATAAGCCGAAGTCATTGGCACAAATGCCGAGATAAGTCCTGTTGAAACGTAACTATCGATCACGGTAGTGAGAATGTGAAGAATGAGGAATAACATTGCAACCATTGAAACCGACCGGTGCAGTTCGTTCAGTTCAAAGCGACCTACAAATGTTCCACCAATGCGATTTGCAACAAGGGTTCCGAGCGTGACGACGAGGGTTAGTAACAAGAGCGCGACGATGCCAGTCCCTCTCGTTATGTACCAGAAATATGGAGAAGCAAAAGCAATCATTCGTGGTCCATTGGCCATCCGCCAAAGTATTCAACTTCACCGTTACTGCGAACCAAGCGTGCAGACCAGCCTGCTTGTGCAATGTGAAATCCCGCGTCTTCTCCCCAAAGCAGTGCAGCTGTTGCAAAGGCGTTTGCAGTAACACAGTCAATAGCGCTCACGGAGGCCGTTGCGTACGGTCCGGATGCAAAATTTCCAGTCCGTGGATCAATAATGTGATTTACTGTTTTGTTATTGACGTTCCAGGTGCGTGTACCCAGCGAAGAAGTCGCAACTCCACCATTACCCATTGCGATTCGAGGTTCGCTACCGTAGACGTCAAGGGAGTCTGAAATTCCTATGGTCCAAGGGCTGCGTGGGCTAAGTCCGCGCAGCGCCACATCGCCACCTATCTCTACAGCGACTCCACCAAATTCCATTACATCATTTGCAATGAGGTCTGCTGTGAGTGCTTTGGCACTTGCGCCAAGATCAATCGTGCAGTTATGTAGCGTCACACTGGCGTCATCTCGGCTGTAGTTGATTGCATTAACTCCTGGGCTTGGATGCAGTGGTGCACTTACAGTGAAGTTCGTACCTTTTATCGTTGAGTAGTCGCGGTTGTAGCCAAGTTTTAGTAGTGAGTCGAGCACCGTAGGGTCACACAGACCCTCAGTCATCTGAGATGAGCGTAGGGCTGCATCAAGTGCAAGTTCAAATGTGGGTGAGACGTGAACTCTTTTGCCACCAGCAGCGTTAATTCTTTGGATTTCAGTTCCATCTTTGAATCGATTACATGCTTGGTCAATTTCTGAAATCCAGTGCCAGAGTCGTTCGCGCGCATAGTCGCTCTGCTCAGCTGTTTCAGTGGTGATAGAGCCAGTCAGCCCCCAAACTTCAAATTTTTCTGTTGCTAGTAACACGTCACGTGACCCGATGGGGTGGAGTAACAAACCGTGGTGGTGGTTGTGGGAGCTGGTTTAGGCGGCACGTACACCGTTGTGGGTGTTGTATTTGTAGATCCGCCTCCGCCTGAGTGCTGCGTGGTTGGTGGTGACGTTGGAGCGGTAGTCGGCTGCGTGGTTGGTGGTGACGTTGGAGGGACAACAACTGGTCCACCACTTGGAGATGTAACTGGGTAGGTGGTTACCGGCTTTACCTTCGCCGACGCGTAACCCACGAAAAGTACAGACAGAGCACTTGCTGCTACAAACACGCCTTGTGTCAGTCGACGAACTCTGATGAATTGACGGTCACGTTGCTGAGGTGTTCTTGCAGTAGGCATGTAACAATTCTGCTACCTCAACTTATGATTAGGTGTTCGATTTCCTAAGAAAATCGTCAGATTTGAGCTTAAACATCTAAAACTGGTGGGAATGTGATGATGAATCTTGCTCCACCAAGCACTGGATCTTGATCAATCTCGATAGATCCATGGAATTCACTAACAACCTGGGCAACGATTGAAAGTCCTAGACCTGAGCCGGGCAGCGGTCTCGACGATGGGGCTCGCCAGAATCGGTCGAAGATAAATGGTCGATCAGCTTCTGCAACACCTGGACCACTATCGCTCACGCTTATAGCTCCGTTTGATGATGAGACCACAATGCGTCCATTTTCTGGTGTGAACTTTATTGCGTTAGTTAGCAAATTACTAACTGCACGTTCGAGTCGGTCGCGTCGTCCAAGAATTATTGAAGACTCAAGATTCGTATCTATAGTGATTTGTTTGATGCGTGCATACGTTTTCGCTGTGTCGACTGATTCTTCTACACAGTCTGCAAGGTGTAGTCGAACAATTTCGCCCTCACTTCGCTCACCTCTGGATAGTTCACCTAGGTCAGTGACAAGCGCTGAAAGTTCATCCACCTGCGTAATGATGTCTGCTTTTAGCTGATTCAAATCTTCTGGCGAAAGTTCAGAAGCACGAGACATGACTTGCGCGTTAGTGCGAAGCGACGTTAGTGGTGTGCGAAGTTCATGGCTAGCGTCAATTACTAACTGACGTTGCAACAATTGACTGTCTTCTACTGAAGTGAGAAGTTTGTTGAAAACGCTCCTCAGTCTGCCCAACTCGTCGTCACTGCCTTCTTGGATTCTGTAGCTGAGGTCATTAGTATTGGCCACATTTTCAATCTCGTTAGTTACTGATTCGAGTGGTCGAAGTGCAGTGCGGGCAATAAATGTACCAAGCAAGAAGGCTAAGAACACTCCACCTAGGGCGACTAAAAGAAGCGTGCCAACCAAGTGACGTAGTTGATTGACTTCACCAGAAATATTTAAGATGAACAATTCTGCTGATGTGGTTTTTAGTTCGCACGAACCGTCAGTACAAGCGACTTCGGTGTCTTTGGGGATTGCGACAATGAGCTCTCGAAATGGTGAACCTTTTATTTGTACTGTTCGAAGCTGATTGCCTAGCTGCCCACTCGCTACTTTCAAAATTATTGAGTCGATTGGAATCGTGGACTTTGGCAGAGTTGACCCATTGGGCAAGATCAGTTCTGAAAACGCTCCGCTTAAACGAATGTCTTCGCCAGACGACTGTGGTTTTGCGAGTTGTGCAGCATGGCTGAGTGAACTGTCAACTGATGCGAGCAGAGAATTACGAGTTGTGAGGAATGACGCGAAGCAGGCAAGGAGTACGGCAATGGTTGCAACACCAACGGTTGATGCGATTACGCGATTGCGAAAAGTCACGAGGCTCGTAGCGCGTAGCCAACTCCACGCACAGTTTGAATGAGCCGTGACTTTTCATTATCTTCTTCAAGCTTGCGACGTAGGTAACCAATGTAGACAGCCAGTGAGTTGGTACCAGAGTCAAAGTTGTAGCCCCAAACGAGATCGAGAATTTGTTCACGGGTGAGGACTTGACGTGGGTGTTGCAAGAACAGTTCAAGGAGGTCAAATTCAATCTTGGTGAGCTCAACGAGACGCTCGCCGCGAAAGACCTCTCTGGTTTGTGGATTGAGCGTTACGTCCTCGAATCGAAGTACTTCTCCTAGCCCATCACTAGTTCCGCGACGTCGAAGCAGTGCTCTAAGTCGTGCGAGTAGTTCAGAGAGATCAAATGGCTTTACGAGATAGTCGTCAGCACCGGCGTCTAGTCCTTCAACTCGGTCATTAACTGCATCGCGAGCAGTGAGCATCAAAATTGGTGTGACGTCGCCGGCATTACGAATTCGTCGGCATACTTCGAGGCCGTCAATGTCGGGTAGTTGAAGGTCTAAAATGATTGCGTCAGGGGCACGAAGTTGAATTGACTTCAATGCGCTGAGACCATCTTCGAAGAGTTCGACCTCATAATTTTCCATGCGAAGTGCACGCCCAAGGGCAGTACGGATGGCTCCATCATCATCAATAATTGCGATGTAGCTGTTGGCAGAGGCTGCGCTCATATCTGGACTTTCATTTGGGTGCTTCGTTTCCCTCTATTGTTGTAGGTGGGTATTAAGCGTCTTGAGGCATTCGATAAGAATCTCTGAAGATTTAATGTATCTAACGATGGCGGATCGTCCAATGGCAGGACAACAGACTTTGAATCTGTGAATCTAGGTTCGACCCCTAGTCCGCCAGCCACATAGTTATTTAGCAAAACGGCCAAGTAGCGCTGCCAGTTTCAGAGGTTGATCTCCCTGGACCGAGTGCCCGGCTTCTAAAACATGAACTATTTCGGCGTGAGGAACTCGACGCTTGAGTTCCTTCTCATCATCATCATCAACAACTGATCCGGCGGCCATTCCTCTTATGAGGGTTACGGGCATGGTTAGCTCACCGAGCTTGTCCCATAGATTTGCGACTTCTGGAGCTTTTAGTTCTGACTTTGGATGTTGCTGATGGCGCCACACCCATGAGCCATCACTTCGCTGCAGAGCGTTGTGAAGTATTCCTCTGCGAAGCGCAGAAACTTTTCGAGTGGGGTTGTGTTCAATGGTTCGTGCGAGTAAATCATCAAAGTCATCAAATGAAGTGGGCCCATTCACAAATGCTGTGATGTGTTTTGCTTTTTCAGCATTAACCCCGGGTGTTATGTCTATGAGTGTTAATGAACTCACTAACTCGGGGTGTGCTGCTGCAATGAGAATTGAAGTGAGGCCACCCATTGACATGCCTACGAGTGGCGTTGGCTTCGTTACCAGTTGTTCGAGTGCAGCTGCAACGTCAGTGGCGTGCGCAGCAATCGCAGACGACCCGAATGGACTCGCGTCTGAGTGACCATGGTTAGGTAGATCAAGTGCAATGAGCGGTTGCTGGAGTGCGAGAGCAACGGTGTCGAAGGTGTGAGCATTCTGCGCTCCACCGTGCAGCATGACCAGTGAGGGATCTGCGTCTTTCCACTGGAGTCCGCTCAGCTGACGCAGTCCGTCTACAGATACAAAGAAGCGTCGCACCGAGGGGACCTCGACATCGAGGTCCCATTCGGCAAGGTTTTCCTGGAAGAAGGAAAACTCGTCATAGTTAATTTCACCCACCACCGAATCGTAGAAGATGGATGCTAGAGATGGTGGAGTGATTAGACCAACTTGTGTAGTGGTCCTTGCCGCCGGTGAGGGAACCAGGATGAGGTCCTCGAGGCCTAAACCTCTGCACCACTTATGTGGCCGACCAATGGTCCTCTACGTTCTAGATGCCGCCGCCCAGGAGAACGTCAGGGCAACAGTTGTGGTCGTTGGACACGGGGCAACGTGGGTTGAAAAGTCGGTGAGTGAGCGTGCTCGTGAAGACGTTCGAATCACTTTTGTCGAACAGCTGCAACAGCTCGGCACTGGTCACGCAGTGAGCGTGGCACTGCCAACAATTAGCGAAGCCATGAGCGGTGCAGATGGTGACGTGCTCATAATGCCTGGCGATACGCCACTACTTCGACAAAGCACCATTGCGAGACTTCTTGAACATCACCGCGAAAATGATGCAGCGATTACTGTGCTCACTGCCGTAGTTGACGATTCTTCGGGGTACGGTCGAATTATTCACGCCAAGAATGGATCGATCTCTCGAATTGTTGAGGAAAAGGACGCAACTGCTGAAGAGCGAGCCATTGCTGAAATAAACACCTCGATCATGGTGGTGAAAGAAAGCCTTTTAGGTCCAGCACTTCGCCGAGTTGACCGACAAAATGTGCAGAACGAGTACTACTTAACTGATCTCATCTCAGTTCTCTTTGAAACAGGACACGTGACTCAGTCGTTTGTGCTTGATGACGTCACAGAGGCGCAGGGCGTAAACGACCGTATGCAGCTTGCCACTGCAGAAATTGCCATGCGCGACAGAATCAATGAACGCTGGATGAAGCGCGGTGTGACCATGTGGGATCCTTCCCAGACCTACATTGACGCTGACGTTGAACTGGCGCAAGAAGTCTCGCTGCTACCGGGGACGGTCCTAAAGGGCAAGTGCGAAGTCGCGAGAGGTGCGCAAATTGGGCCACACGCGAATTTAAATAATGTGGTGGTGGGCGAAAATGCCCACGTAGGAACTGTTGATGCACAGGACGCGAAAATTGGTTCAGACGCCACGGTGAGTTCATTTGTGGTGCTTGGCTCTGGTACAGAAATACTTTCCGGAGAGTTTGTTGCCCCCTTTGAGCACCGGAACCGCTAGTGCCTAGTCAATAAAACAACTACGCTGTGTGTGTGGAGACATTCGCTAAGCGTCGCCTTGTTATCGTCTCGGGACGTTGTCATCCCGCCTTGGCAAAAGATATTGCTGGCAAATTAGGTGTTGAATTAACTGAAGCAAACGTTCGTGAATTCGCCAATGGTGAAATTCACTGTCGCTTTGACGAATCAATTCGTGGCTCTCACGTCTTTATTGTTCAGACGCACAGCTCACCAGTAAACGACGCAGTAATGGAACAACTCATCATGATTGATGCCGCCAAGCGCGCATCAGCAAAAAGTATTACTGCAGTAATTCCAAACTACGGTTACGCGCGTCAAGACCGAAAGTCTGCTGGACGTGAACCAATCACCGCAAAACTAATTGCTGACATGCTCCAGACTGCTGGTGCCACACGCGTGTTGTCAGTGGACTTCCACTCCGGTCAGATTCAGGGATTCTTTGACATTCCGGTTGATCACTTGGTCGCAGCTCCAGTTCTTGAGGACTACTTAAAAGCCAATGCCGATCCTCGCACTCTCGTTGTCGTTGCTCCTGATGCAGGTCGCGTGAAGGTTGCTGAGCGTTACGCCCAGCACCTCGGATGTGACCTCGCCCTTGTTCACAAAACACGTCCAACAGGCACAATGAACACGGTTGAAGCTCGACACATCATTGGTGAAGTTGACGGACGTCACTGTGTTCTCATTGACGACATGATTGATACCGCTGGAACGATTGTTGCGAGTTGTGACCTTCTAAAAGAGAGGGGCGCATCTGAGATCTGGGTGATGGCCACTCACGCAGTCTTTTCACCTCCTGCTGTTGATCGTCTCTTTAACGCTCCAGTGAGTCGCGTGATTGTCACTGACACCTTGCCGCTAGGCCCAGAGCGCAGGTTCGAAAAGTTAGAGATTCTTTCGGTCTCATCCATCATTGCCAACGCAATTTCCGCCATTTTCGAGGATGCTTCAGTTTCTGACATCTTCGGTGGCGAGAACCTCCTGTAGCCAAAAACGCCTATC
>CAIKFN010000178.1 GCA_903826715.1 uncultured Actinomycetes bacterium | reverse complement strand
GCGCAAGCTCGCTCAGGAATTATGGGGGTCACTGGAACCGCTGAGGGAGAGCCCACGAAGATTGGCGCACCTATTGCTGACGTTCTGGCTGGCCTCTACGGCGCAGTTGGATTGCTGGCGGGACTCTTTGCCAAGTTGTCGGGTAAACCAGGCAGACACTTTGAAGCACCGTTGCTTGAATCAATCATGAGTGGACTCATTAATCAAGCGCAGGGCTATTTGGCAACTGGAGTAAATCCGCATCGTCTCGGTAATGATCATCCGAGCATTGCGCCATACGGCCCAGTTAAAACAAAAGATGGCTACATGCTGCTCGCTGTTGGCACTGACTCTCAATACGAAAAACTGGTCGCTGTTCTCGCTAGTCCTGAGCTTTCTAGCCACGTTGAGTGGAAGTTAAATGACAATCGAGTCAAAGAACTAGATGAAATGCGAAGTGTTCTTAATTCAATTTTTGAAAAGCTCACAACAAATGAGTGGTTAGAAAGACTCGAAAACTCTGGTGTACCCATGTCACCAATTTTGGACGTTGCTGGAGCATTCGCACAGGATCAGATTGCGAACGGAGACTTCTTAGGGACCATGAGCACCCCAGGTGGAGAAGTTCAAGCAATGCGTACGCCGCTGATTATTGATGGCAAGCGACCTAAAATCAGGTCTGGTCCTCGCCGTCAAGGTGAAGACACCCAAGAGATTTTTGGTTCTTAGTTTTTAAAGACTTCACCGTTGAACGTGTCAATGGTTGTGAAGTCTTCTACGCGTCTTCTAGTTAACTTGGTGTGTCGCTTGACAGGATGACCCATTGTCACAATTGCGGCCACTGCAAATGATGATGGAATCTGAAGTACTTCCATTAGTTGCTTTTCATTCTTGATTCCAACCGTGGTCATAACGCCACCAAGATCATGAGCGCGACCTGCGAGAAGTAAGTTCCACACAAATGGGTAGAGCGACGCTCCGCCAACTATTTTGTAACGATCTAAATCCCGGTCAAGTGCTGCGAGTACTTCTAGGTCGGCACAGATAACCATCATGACTGGAACATCCTGCAGTGTTTCTGGGTAGCCATCAGGTTTTGAAATTGCCTCAGCGGCGCTTCGTTGCGCTAGAGCAGCTCGGCGGTCTTCATTGCTCGCAAGTGGTGAGAAGGGGATTAGTCCAGCAAGAATGTGGCTGATGTAGTCGTGCCAAGCATCGAGATAGATGTCACGTATTTTTTGTCGCTGAGTTGAGTCTTTTACGACGATAACTTTCCATGCCTGTCGGTTGCCACCTGATGGAGCGAACCTGGCTGTGTCGAGGATGTCGAAGAGTACTTCGTCGCCTACTTGCTCGTTTGTGTACTCACGAATCGAGCCCGTTGTTTTGAGGGCTTCAGTAATTTCCATGTCGCCACCCTAGAGCGGTAATTGCTTATGCGTCGCGACGCTGAAAAACCATAATTCCGCAGACCCATAGAACTGCTGCATAGATCACCAGGATCATTGCCGCCACCCAAGGCGAAAAGGCATTTTGAATAGGATTAACGGACATCATTTCTCGCCCTAAATATGAAGGCTCAAACTTCGTGAGTGAGTCTTGGATACTTTTAGGAAAGAAGAAGAGTACAAGTGGGATTACTAGGACGATCCCTACGTAGGTGCTTATTGTTGCTGCACTTTGTCGCAGCAACATACCAAGACTGAATCCGATAACTGAAAGCAACGTTAAATAGACACCACCAAGAACTACAGCACGAAGATCTGCGCCATTAGTCAGAGTGTCAGGAATTGACGGGTCCATGTTCCCGTAAATTGCCTTTCCAATAAAGAAAGCCACGAAACAAACAATTTCACTTGCGAGCAGCATGGAAATCTTTAGTACACCAGTTTTGGCAATAATCAATTTCCATCGATTCGGCACCGCAGCCAAGGTCGTTCGTATTGAACCGGTGGTGTATTCGGTCGTTATGAAAAGTGAACCAATTACACCAACTGCAAACTGGGCGAGTGCTGTACCAACGAGGCTCGTTGATACAGGATCAAAGGTGAGGTGATCTTGCTGAGATCCTGGAGAGTTCCAGTGCGCGTGGATAAGTGAGGTCACAAGAATGCCAAGCCCAATAGTGAGAATCACGAAGACAACCATTCCAAGAATCGTTGACCTGACACTTCGGAATTTGATCCACTCTGATTTCATTGTCGACAAGAGCGTTACTTCATTAGTCATGAGCGACTCCAATTTTTCCGCCGCCGTACTCAACGCTGTCTGCGGTGAGGTCCATGAATACTTCTTCAAGTGATGCTCGCTGAGGAGTTAACTCCAAAATTGTTATGCCAGCCTTATATGCCAGCTCGCCCACTTGATCTGAAGTGAGCCCACCTACTGTAAGCCCCAGGTCATTGATCTCGTGTACTTCAGCTCCATTTGAAGTGAGCGTTGAGGTCAGCATGTGAATGTCTGATGCGCGAACAAATACTGTTCCGTGTGCGGTTGCCGTCAGGTCATCAACTGACCCTTGAGTAATAAATTTTCCTCGACCAATAACAATGATCTGGTCCGCGCTAACGGCCATTTCACTCATCAAGTGTGAACTCACAAATACGGTGCGACCTTCGTTGGCGAGTGAGCGGAAAAACTCTCTGATCCAGCGAATACCTTCAGGATCAAGTCCATTCACTGGTTCGTCGAACAGCAGTACTTCTGGATCACCAAGTAGCGCCCCCGCAATACCAAGTCGTTGGCTCATTCCTAAAGAGAAGCCACCTACTTTTTTGTTTGCAACTGATTCAATCCCGACGAATTCAAGCACTTCGTCAACGCGTGCTTTCTTAATCTGGTTTGAAGCAGCCAGTGAAAGAAGATGATTACGAGCGGTACGACCTGGGTGGACTGCTTTGGCGTCAAGGAGTGCCCCAACTTCACGAAGCGGAGCTTTAAGTTCGTGATACGTCTTGCCGTTAATAGTGGCGGATCCCTTTGTTGGACGGTCAAGGCCGAGGATGAGGCGCATTGTTGTTGATTTTCCAGAACCATTAGGTCCGAGGAATCCAGTTACGACGCCAGGTTTGACTTCAAAATCGAGGTCATCAAGAGCCAGGGTGTCGTCGTAACGCTTAGTTAAATGTTGAATTTTAAGCACAAGCAAAAAGAGTAGCAGTAGTTCCCTGCTCCTAATTAAATAGAAGTGTCTTTAGAAACTTCCTTGCGTCATTACCAGCTCATTTCCCATAATCTGTTGCTATGCATTCACCCACAGAGATGATTTCTGAGCAAAAAGCTCTTAAAGGGCGCTTCAATCCCATTGAAGTTTCGCTCCCGCATCGAGTCTTCAATGTTTCGCTGCTTGATGATATTCCTGGAACAGAGGTTGCGTATGTCGCTATGGGTTGCTTCTGGGGAGCAGAGCGAAAATTTTGGGAACTACCTGGTGTTGTAAATACTGTTGTTGGCTACCAAGGTGGGTTTACGCCAAACGCAACGTACGAAGAAGTTTGCACTGGAAAAACCGGTCACGCCGAAGTTGTAAAAGTTATCTTTGATCCGACCAAGGTTTCATACGCACAAATACTTAAGTGCTTCTATGAGAATCACAATCCCACGCAAGGCTTTCGCCAGGGCGGTGACATTGGAACGCAGTACCGAAGCGCAATCTATTTTGTCAATGAACAACAAGAGAAAATTGCTCGCGACATCACGCATGTGTTCCAAGCGACACTTAATGAAAATCACTACGGAACAATAACTACCGAGATTGCACGAGCAAAAGAGTTCTTCATTGCAGAGCAGTACCACCAGCAATACCTGATTGCTAATCCAAATGGATACTGCGGTCTTGGTGGAACTGGTGTGAGCTGTCCCGTAGGACTCAGCACTACTTAATCGCGAGGAAGTTTCGCAATAATTGCTTGTGCTTCTTTTACCATTGAGCGCACAATGTCTCCCGCTGGAATGAGTGAAGCAATTGCACCAACTGCTTGACCAGCTGGGTACCCCTCTAGGTCAGGGTCAACACCAACTGCGTTGTTTCCTGCACCAAGGTGGAATGTTCCGTTACCGAGTGACTGCATGAGCTGCTCAGGGAATTTCTTTAGAAGCGATGGATCAGCTTCATACATGTCTGACGTCTTATTCTTCATCACGCGCATTGGCTTTCCACTGAATCCCTTAGAGATAGTGGTGCCGTCTTCCTTGCTCGCAATCATTTTGTCCTGGTAACCAGGAAGTGCTCGGGCTTCAGGTGTTGCGATAAAGCGAGTTCCGACCCAAATGCCATCGGCACCGAGGCTAAGTGCAGCAGCGAGTCCTCTTCCATCAAAAATTCCACCAGCGGCGACAACTGGAATAGCGCCGTTCATTGCGTCAACGATCATTGGCACGAGAGGCATTGTTGCAACGAGACCAGTGTGGCCACCTGCTTCAGTTCCTTGCGCCACG
>CAIKFN010000177.1 GCA_903826715.1 uncultured Actinomycetes bacterium | reverse complement strand
TAGGAATGGATCATCGAGAACTACACCAACGGTGTCTCGCAACGTTTGCAGTGTGACGTCTCTAACATCATGTCCATCAATTTGCACTGATCCATCGCTGACATCGTAGAAACGCGTAAGTAGTCGAGCCACTGTTGATTTGCCTGAACCAGTTCGACCAACAATCGCGACGGTTTCTCCTGGCTCAATGTGTGCATCGAAATCATGCAAGATTTCTGCACCATTGGCGTACGCAAATCTGACATGGTTGAAATCAATTCTTCCTGAGACGTCAAGTAGGTCGAATACGCCAGGTCGCTCCACAATCTCTGGTGATTCGTCGAGTACTTCAAAAATTCTCTCGGCACTTGCTTTGGCACGCTGGCCCATCATGACGAGTTGTCCAAGCATCATGAACGGCGCTTGGAGCATTAGGAGATAGGCGTTGAAGGCGAGAATCGCTCCAATTCCGAGCTTGCCCTGCAGCACCATCCATCCACCAAAAAAGAGCACGAGCGCGAGTCCAAGTTGAGGAAGACTCTGCACCCATGGCCCCCAGACACCACGAATTTCTGCGTCCTTAACATACCCCCACGCAACTCGTTCAGCAGCGTCAGCGAGTCGGTTGATTTCAGCGCCTTCTTGTGCGAAGGACTTAACAACACGAACTCCGTTTACGTTCTCGTCGACGATTGTTGCTACTTCAGCGAGTCGAGCTTGGAGAATCCATGAGATAGGAAACAGCACGCGACGCATTTTTATTCCAATGAAGTAGAGCAGCGGCATAATGCACATTGCGATTAAGGCAAGTGGTGCGTTAATCGACAACATGAATCCGAATGCGAGCACTCCAATGAAGCTCTGGACAAGGATTAGGGGAGCGAACGTCGAATACATCTGCACGCTTCTTATGTCGCTGTTGGAGCGACTAATTAATTGTCCTGATTGAACTCGGTCGTAGAAACTAAATGAGAGCCACGTGAGGTGGTTGTACATAAGCGCTCGAAGATCCGCTTCAACGTTGTAGGCAGTGCGGTACACGTACTGGCGAGAAATAATGCCAGTGACGCCAGCGAGCACTCCAACAATCAAAATCTCAATCACGGTGCGATGAAGATTTCCGGTGTGACGAATAAGTCCGTTATCAATTGCGTTATTGAGCATGTTTGGCACAAGTGTCTGGAACACCAAACTCACCAGCGAAAGGCTGATTGAGGCAATGAACGCAACACGGTGTGAAGCAATTACTGGGAGGATTCTGCGCCACCAGGTGAGACTTTTGTCTGGTGAAATAATTGCGTGAGGTCCTTGGTATTTCGAGTGAACTCCACCAAGTGGGTTGGCGCTTGGCCTCGTGGAGTGTGAAATAGCCATTGCCTGATGTTACTTGCTCACTTGTGCAGGAATTCACGAAGGAACATGACCTATTGTGTCGATGTGGCCTCTACTTATTTCATCGATCATCCACTTGTTGCCGACAAGATTCGTCAACTTCGTGATGAAAAAACTTCTAATGCAGACTTCTTGCGTCTCGCTGGTGAGATTGCAAGATTCGTAGCCTATGAAGCCTTTCGTGACGCAAAAGTCTCTGCGACCACAGTTGACACTCCTGTTGTAAAGGGTGCACCTGCAGTTAAGGCCGATACGCAGTATGTAATTATTCCAATCCTTCGTGCCGGGCTCGGAATGAGTCCTGCCGCGCAAGAAATTCTTCCAGTTCACCGAGTTTGTCTTATGGGGCTTCGCCGTAATGAAGAGACACTTCTGCCCGATGTATATCTAGACGGCGTCCCAGAAGACCTCGAAGGTTCACCAATAGTTATCTGTGACCCAATGCTCGCGACTGGAGGATCACTCGTTTGCGTGCTTGACATTATTGCTAAGCGCAACCCTGGTCCAGTGACCGTTCTTTGTTTGCTTGCTGCACAACCAGGGATTGACTACGTACTTTCTAAATACCCAGACATCAAGATTTTTGGTGCAGCCCTAGACGCGAAGTTGACTGATGTTGGCTACATCACACCGGGTCTTGGTGACGCTGGCGACCGACTCTTCGGAGCACCAGTTCGTTAACTAGAGACCAATGTCCTCGTTCCAAAGTTCGGGGTGTTCGTGTGTGAATTTCGAAAGTATTTCAATACACGCTTTGTCATTTAAGACAACAATCTCAACGCCAAGTTCTTCAAGCCAGTCGTGACCACCATGGAACGTCTCGGCTTCACCAATAACTACAGCACCGATGTTGAATTGTCGAACAAGCCCTGAGCAGTACCAGCACGGCGAGAGCGTGGTGACCATCACACAGTCGGGGTAGTCACGACGACGCCCAGCTTTTCTAAAGGCATCAGTTTCTGCGTGTACTGATGCATCGTCTTCTTGAACTCG
>CAIKFN010000176.1 GCA_903826715.1 uncultured Actinomycetes bacterium | reverse complement strand
TTACTTAAAATTACTGATACTTACGATGTTGCCAACTGAACAATTCTCACAACCAACAGCACTCCGGCAACAAGCAAATACAAACCGACACAGCGAAGCAAGATTTTACGCGCCCTCGTTTTTGGCACTGGAGCTAGCAATGTAAGTCGAGGGGTTCGCCAGTCGCGCTTGTTTACGTCGTAGTGAATCTTTGTAGGCGCACGAAGTAGACCGATTGGCAATCCAATTACTAGCCCCATCCCTCCAATGACAGACAGGGCTGTAAGTAGCTTGACCACGTTTATCCCAGTAAACAGTGTCGAAACCATCATGGTTACTGACAGCACCACCAATACGGTCACAATGATTGTCGCAACCGCGTTTAACCACTTTGAGTTGACCCACGGGCCAAGGATTTCTCGGTCATTGCAGAGAAGTAGCACGAAGATCGTCGTGCTCGGCAACATGAGTCCACACATTGCCTGCACCGCGAGAGTAATTATTCCAAGAGGAGCTCCTGGGATAAGCGTCACAATGCCAGCCACGCTGAGTAGTCCTGCAAAGGCTCCAAAGAACCCCTTCGCGTCACGTAGTCGAGCATTTAGAGATTGACGTGATCCTGATAAGTCTGCGAGTGCGTACGAGCTCGCGAGAGTCACTGCAGCGGCTCCAATCACCGAAGCGTTAAGCAACAAAATCGCAAAGATTGCTCCAGAGCCGTGGCCCACATAGTGCCCAAGACCACGGGCCACGCCAAGTGCATTAGTAAACGAACTAACGCCACCGTGATGTGAAAGTCCTGCAGCGCTAGCGGCCATTAATGCTGATGCGCCAATGACCACAATGAATGATCCAAGCACCGTGTCGACACGTTCGTAGTTAAGCCATCGCGGCGTGATCTTTTTGTCAACAATGTTTGACTGCTGGAAGTAGAGCTGCCAGGGAGCAACCGTGGTTCCAATAATTGAAATGATGAGTAGCACTGCGCTCGATGATGCCCCACCACGAATTCCAGGAACAATCGAGTGATGAACGGCACTTGCGTAGTGAGGCTTTGAAAGAAGTACCAGCGGCACAACGAAAAGATTGACCGCTACAAAGAGCATCATGAAGCGTTCCCAGCGCGCAAATGAACCAGACGCCGTTACTACGAAGAGAAGAATTACTGCAGCCGGCACAGAAATGTAAGGACTCACACCGAAGTAATCCATAGAGAGTGAGATTCCAATGAACTCAGTAATGATGATGAGGAAATTAAGAAGAAGAATTGAACCAATGGAAACAGTGCCCCAAGTGCGACCAATGCGTTCACGAATAAGTCGACCATGGCCAACACCAGTGACTGCACCGAGACGTGCGACCATCTCTTGGTTGATGATGAGAACAGGAATGAGTAGAGGTAGTACCCACAAGAGTGTGTACCCGAAATTTTGACCCGCTTGGGCGTAGGTGGAGACGCCACCGGCGTCGTTGTCTCCGACCATCACAATGAGGCCGGGGCCAATAATGGCCATCAACGTAAGGAAGCGCGCGCGAAGTCCCTTGCGGCTTGTTACATCGTTTTCTGAAATAGTGCCAAAGGCACCGCTGATCTTCTGTTCCTTGTGCTGCTCGCTCACGCTCCACCTCCTCTCGTCTCTGTGTGGTTTGCGAACAACCACGCAGAAACCAGGACAGGACTAGAGCGCTGTCAGTGGAATTATGCGAAGTTGCGTAGTAATTGAGGTGACCTGACGGTCACAACTGGGGGGTTTCAGAAAGGCCCCCTTTGAACGAGACGAAAAATAAAGCGGTTCATTATTCCTCCACCGCAGTCATTCCAAACTCGCGGCGCCATCCCTGAGGGAGGAGCTCTTCGAGCAGGTCGTCAACCGTTACTACACCAATCATCTTTCCGTGCTCTGCATCGAGCACCGGCAAGACAGTCAGA
>CAIKFN010000175.1 GCA_903826715.1 uncultured Actinomycetes bacterium | reverse complement strand
GGCAGCCCCTCACGGTCGAGCTTGGATTCGATGTTCCTGACGTAATCAAGGAAGCCGGGCTCACAGAACCCTTCGTAGCGTCCCTAGAACGCTCTGCAAGCCTCTATTACGACATGCGCGAGCAGTTCCCAGAACAAGCACAGTACTGCGTTGCACTGGCCTTTCGGATTAGATACGTCATGGAAATGAACGCTCGAGAAGCAATGCACCTCATTGAACTTCGCTCCGGTCCACAGGGTCACCCGAGTTACCGCAGAGTCGCTCACGAGATGGCCAGACTGATACGCGAAGAAGCTGGACATCAAGCAATTGCTGACTCCATGAGTTACGTTGATTTCTCAGATACTGACCTAGAACGACTCGAAGCAGAGCGAAATGCAGAAAGAAAGCGCTCAAATACCTAAATAATCCAAGTATTACGGATTTTTAAGGAAATTGACACGTAATCAGCACTTTTAAGGCCTACACTGCCATCGCTACAAATAAAGAGTAATTAAGGGAATTTATGTCCGATGACGGAGAAGATGAAGTATTCGACGAAGGCGAACTTGCCGACGGGTTTGAAGAAGAGATCATCGAAGAAGGCGCTGAACTAGAAGACGGTGACGTCCTAGTTGTCGACGAAGATTCAGACGAAGAAGATGTTGCTGCGCTTGAAGAAGAAGATAACGCGGTGCCTGCCGTTCCAGAGGAAATCGAAGATGTCGCTGACGAAGCTGACGTCGAACTAGCTCTCGATGAAGTGCTCGCCGAAACTATTCGACGAGACACCACCCCAGAAGACGATGACGAGGCGCCGACCACAGAAGTTGACCCGACGCTTGATCCGAGTGACATTTTGCTTCCTAAACAGGATGACGAATTCCGCTGCACGTCATGTCGACTTCTAAAGAAGATGTCTCAGTTGGCTGACAAACAGAAGACTCTTTGCCGCGACTGCGTTTGATAGAGATTTCGTGACTGTCACTCTGAGTTCAACAGTGACTCCAGAGATTGAAGCTCTTTGGAGCGAGTCTCTTGATGAAATTGAAGATGCCAGAGGATCTGTTGAGTTCCTGGAGCAAATAAGCAATGGACTCAGTAGCAACGAATTACTTTCATTCAGTGTCGCTAACGGTCAGCTTTGGCTCCATGACGCGGGAGCTGGTTTTGCACTTTGCCGTGACTCAGTAATACTTGCAATCTACGTGCGGACGTCTGATCGAAGAAAAGGAATTGCCAAGCAAATGATTACTGAGATGATCAGTAACGCTGGGGCAGTTGATGGTTTCGCACTTCCAGGCGACAGAGCAACTAAGTCGCTCTACGAATCGCTTGGTTGGAAAGCTCGTCTACTTACGATGCGCGGCGATTAGCCGGACGTCGTGGCGCGCGCGATGGCGGTGGTGGCGGCGGTACTGGCATTCCTAGAAGCTTCGCAAATTCAGGGATAGCACCAGCGTTCTTAATCGCAAGAGCCTTACTTACATCGTTAGCTGGGATTCCAACCGGCTTGATGTTGCGGCGAATTGAAGTGTCAACAGCCAATGTCACGATTTCGTTCCAAGCAGTTGCATCGAGGTCAGCAGTCAAGGCCTCTGAAGTCATGGTGACAACCTTTGCAGCCATTTCAGCACTCACACGAGTTGACATGTCTGGCGGGCGAGCAACCAAGCGGAGTGCTTCGGCAACGTTCTTAGAGTTAAGAGCTGCTTCAAGCTTTTCGTTCCAAACAGTGCGAAGGTGATCGACCTTCGAAGTTAGTGCAGTCTGGAGTTCTTTCAGCTGCTGGCGACCTTCGTCGTCAAGAGAAACTGTCTTTGCTGAAGTAACAACGGCGCGCAGGTCACGGAGACGTAGTTCACGTCCAGCACCAATGGCGCCAGCTGCCTTGTCCTTCCATAGAGCAAGGTTTGTCTTGCCTAGAAGTTCTTCTGCGATGCGGTCAATTGTCTCGGCGTCAATTGTTGGACGACCCTGAGCAGTGGCGTTCTTGTTTTGCTCTGCAACAGCGGTTCGCACCGCAGGCATACCACCGCGAAGCAATTGTTCTGCGACTGGAAGTTGCTCTGGAGAAAGTGTCGCAAGAAGTGCGTTTCTGTAAATAGTTGTTAGTGGTGC
>CAIKFN010000174.1 GCA_903826715.1 uncultured Actinomycetes bacterium | reverse complement strand
AACTACCAAGAGCGAATTGGACGCCCCTGTTTGCTCTATGACATTGGTAAGTGCTCAGGTCCATGTGTAAAGGCGATCGAGCCAGCTGGGTACCGCGAAATAGTTCAGTCATGGTCACGTTTCTTTGAAGGTGACGTTCGTAAACTTCGCACACTTTTGCAGGACCGGATGGATGCAGCATCAAAGGCAAAACACTACGAAGCAGCAGGTCTCGCTCGAGATGGTCTCGCGGCATTGGAGCGAGCGGCGAGTGATCAGAGTGTTGTGCTGGATGATTATTCCAACATTGATGTCATTGCAGTTAGTACCGACGGTGGAAGAGCCGCAGCGGTGCGTTTTCGTGTTCGATTTGGTCGCATTATTGGAAGAACTGTTCATTTAATCGACAAGTCGCTTGACGAATCTGAATCGGAGATTCTAGAGAGTGTTTTTCCTGAACTGTTTCCTGATAAGGATTCAGTTCCAGATGGCGTAGTCGTTTCAAATGAGGAAGCAATTACACAAGTTCTAGGTGAATACCTCAGTGACATGAGGGGAAAGAACGTCGAACTTGTTGCACCGCAGCGTGGAAAACGTCGACGCGTCTTAGAGCTCGCACTCGCAGACGCAGAAGCTGTTATCAGCAGAGACTCACTTCGTCGCCAAAGTGACCACAACGTGAGGTCACGTGCACTGCAGGAATTAGGAAGTGCGCTCCACCTCGAGCAGCCCCCATTTCGCATTGAATGTTTCGACATGAGTCACTTGCAAGGCACTAATTACGTTGGTTCAATGGTGGTTTTTGAAGATGGGTTGCCTAAGAAGACTGAATACCGTCACTTCAACGTTAAAGAAATTCTTGGTAATGACGACTTCGGCGCAATGGAAGAAGTCGTTCGTCGTCGACTCGGATATTGGAACGAGGAACAGTCCACATCTAAGTTCCGTCGTGCGGATCTCATCATTATTGACGGTGGACTTGGTCAGCTTCACTCGGCGGAGAAGGCCGCAAAGAATGCTGGAGCATCTGGAGTCAACTTTGTAGCGATTGCAAAACGTGAAGAGCTTCTCTACGTTCCTGGGACCAGTGATCCAATTGTGTTAGAGCGAGGATCTGAGTCGCTCTACCTTGTGCAACGAATTAGAGATGAAGCTCACAGGTTCGCAATCACGTTCCATAGATCAAAGCGTGGCAAATCCATGGTGGCGACTTCACTCGACGGAGTAGATGGCCTAGGACCTGCACGAAGAGACCGGTTGATGGAACAGTTTGGATCCCTTGACGCTCTAAGGCATGCAACGTATGAAGAGCTAGACGCCTTAGCGTGGCTTCCGAGTGAGGTGGCTCGCAGCATCTACGATCACTTACAGGCACCGGGCCTACCAAAGCCCAAAAAGGGGAGTCCAGACGATGAGTGAGGTATTGCTAGTTACGGGGATGTCGGGCGCTGGGCGCTCTACCGTTTCGGCTGCACTCGAAGATCTCGGATGGTTTGTTATTGACAACCTTCCACTCGAATTAATTGCTCGAGTAGGTGAACTCGCTGCTGCAGGGTCACTCGACTACGCCGGTGTTGCATTCATTGTTGGCAGATCAGGAAGAATTCAACCTGACGCTCTACTTGCGGTTGAAAAAGAGCTTCAACAGATGCATGAGAATGCAAAAATTCTTTTCCTTGATGCACCTGATGATGTTCTTATTCGTCGCTTTGAGGGGAACCGCAGACGCCACCCATTCCCAGCACCAACACTCGCAGATTCAATTACTGGTGAGCGAGCATTGCTGCAATCAATCAGAGATGCAGCCGACTTAGTTATCGACACAGGATCTATTAATACAAATCAGCTCCGTTCGCGCATTGTTGAACACTTCACGCAGACTTCAGGTGGCGGAACAATGCGAGTGTCACTCGTTTCATTTGGCTACTCCAATGGAATCCCTCGTGACGTTGACCTGGTGTTTGACTGTCGCTTCTTGCCGAACCCACACTGGGTTGAAGAATTACGACCTCAGACAGGACTTGATCAGCCTGTTTCTGACTATGTTCTCGAACAAGATGCTGCACAACATTTCTTGAAGGATGTCGTCTCGTTGCTTGAATGGCAAATTCCAGAATTTGCCAAAGAAGGAAAGTCATATCTCTCAATTGCAATTGGCTGTACTGGTGGGCGCCACCGCTCGGTTGCTATCGCTGAAGAGATCAGAAACCGACTTAACATCGAAAACGCAGTGTTTCACCGCGACATCGCACGCTAAATATCCTGCAGGTTTTTCCTGATGGATACGCATTCTCACTACAAGCACCAATTTTTTATGCTGAAGTGTGATACTAGAAGTTCCCCTAATAACAAGGAGCATGCCGGTGACAACTCGCGTAGCTATTAATGGTTTTGGTCGAATTGGTCGTGGATTCCTACGAGCATCACTTAACAACCCAAACATTGAAGTTGTAGCAGTCAACGATCTAACTCCTCCAGAGACAAACGCACACCTTCTCAAGTACGACTCAACCCAGGGTCGACTCGATCTTGAGGTCTCAGTCAGTGCTGAAGGCATCAAAGTGGGAAACAAGACAATCAAAGTCCTTGCCGAACGCAGTCCTGAAAATCTTCCATGGGGAGATCTCAAAATTGATGTTGTTATTGAGTCGACTGGACTCTTCACTACTCGCGAAAAGGCATCAGCGCACCTTAAGGCCGGCGCTAAGCGAGTCATCATCTCAGCACCAGGAACAGATGTCGATGCAACATTTGTATACGGCGTTAATCACTCAATGTTTGATGCAAATAGTCACTTTATTGTTAGCAATGCATCGTGCACCACAAACTGCTTCGTTCCTATGGTGAAAGTTCTGGACGACGCATTCGGTGTGGACACTGGACTTATGACCACTATTCATGCTTACACCAATGACCAGAATCTTCTCGACCTTCAGCACAGTGATCTTCGACGTGCTCGCGCAGCTGCTGTGAACATCGTTCCTTCTTCTACTGGTGCAGCTCGAGCAACGAGCCTTGTGCTTGAAGCAATGAAGGGACGACTTGATGGAACATCACTTCGAGTTCCAATTCCAGACGGTTCAATCACCGACTTCACTGCAATTGTTCGCTCTACATCTGTTGCTGAAATTAACGAAGCCTTTAAGAAGGCCGCTGAAGGTGAATTGAAGGGTGTCCTTGTCTACACCGAAGACCCGATTGTTTCTTCTGACATTGTTGGACAACCTGCATCATGCACATTCGATTCTCAAATGACCATGGTGCAAAAGATTGATGACAGCAAGTCACTCGTGAAGATCTTTGGTTGGTACGACAACGAATGGGGTTACTCCAACCGTCTTGTTGACCTAACGACACACATTGGTAAGTAGTCAATGACAGATTTACTGCCTTCCTACGAACGCTGGGGAAGCCTTGTTGGTAAGAGAGTTCTTGTAAGGGTTGACTTCAATACACCCGTAGATGAAGTCGATGGTCAATTAGAAGTCACTGATGATTTTCGAATCAGAGCGACGTTACCTTTGTTTGAAGATCTACTGAATCGTGGCGCCACTGTTGTTGCTTGTACTCACTTTGGAAGGCCAAAGGGTGAGGTTGTCGAAAAATACAGCGTTGCACCGGTCCGTCGTCGCCTAAAAGAACTCTGCCCACAAGTTGAGTTGCTTGAAAACCTCCGATTTAATCCGGGTGAAGAAAAGAACGATAGAGCTTTTGGTGAACAGTTAGTTGCGGGTTTTGATTATTACATCAATGAGGCATTTAGCGCCTCACACCGTGAGCACGCTTCAATTATGTGGCCACCGGTATTCCTACCGAGTGCTGCAGGACCGAATCTCCAAAAGGAAGTCACAACACTTTCTGGCCTTCTGCAAAATCCTGCCCGACCATTTGTTGCAATTGTTGGTGGAGCAAAGGTTGCTGACAAGCTCGGGATCGTGAAAGTTCTGTGTGAAAAGGCTGACACCGTGATTGTTGGTGGTGGAATGGCCTTCACCTTTCAGTCAACCCAAGGCAGAACAATCGGTGGATCGCTCTTTGACGAGTCGTTCGTAGATGAATGTGCAGCACTTATGGATGGTGGCAAAGTACTTATCCCACAAGATTCAATAGGCCTCGCCGTAGGACTTCCTTTTGGCTCTAAGGGTGGAAGTGACACTCCGATTGACTTCGGTTCCAACATCCCAGACGGATTTCAGGGCTTAGATATTGGTCCAAAATCAATCACTGATTTTGAGAAAGCAATTACTTCTGCGGCGACTGTTCTGTGGAACGGACCAATGGGAGTCTTTGAAGACGAGCGCTTCAGCGAAGGAACCGAAGCAATTGCTCGATGTGTTGCTAAATCGTCTGCAATTTCTGTGATTGGCGGGGGAGACTCAGTCTCAGCAATTCAAATGTTTGGCTTAGAAGATCAGGTCAGTTTTGTTTCAACTGGTGGTGGTGCATCACTAGAGTTTGTAGAGCTTGGCGATCTGCCCGGCCTAAAAGCATTACGTGAAAGTAGCAAGTAAATGTCGTCAAAGCCGCTCGTAATTGGTAACTGGAAGATGAATCTTGACTACGTCGAGGCTGTTCATCTGAGCCAACAGTTCGCAGTCATGTTGAAGAACAAGCCAATGGAGAATGTAGACATTGTCGTAGCTCCTCCGTTTGTCGACATCAGAAGCGTCACCTCAATTATTGATTCTGAGCGAATCACTATGGAAGTTGCAGCCCAGCACGTTAACGCCAATGACAATGGTGCGCACACTGGTGAAATCAGTGCTCCTATGCTCAAGCGCCTTAACGTCAAGTGGGTACTTGTTGGACACTCGGAGCGTCGTTCAATGTACGCCCAGCGTGACTCTGTTGTTGAGCAAACACTCCAAGCAATTCTGAAATCAGGAATGAATGCTGTCCTTTGTGTTGGTGAACCACTCGACGTTCGAGAATCAGGAGATCAAGAGGTCTACGTGAAGGAACAGATTCACGGTGCTCTAGTAAAAATTGATCCGAAGCACCGCGAACTCATAACACTGGCGTATGAACCAATCTGGGCGATTGGAACCGGTCTAACTGCATCATCGGAGCAAGTATCAGAAATGACCTCATTCATCAGAAACACTTTGAAAGTTCTTGGACTTAGTGAATCTCGAATTTTGTATGGCGGATCTGTCAATGCCGAGAACGCTGAAACTCTCGTAAAAGAGACAGGCGTAGATGGATTTCTAGTTGGAGGAGCCAGTCTTAAGGCTGAATCATTCATGGCAATTATCCAAGCGTGCAACGACTGCTACGCTGGAAAACGCTAATCCGGAGGTTTTAGATGTTGACTTGGTTAATCGTTGCAATTGAGGCTATTT
>CAIKFN010000173.1 GCA_903826715.1 uncultured Actinomycetes bacterium | reverse complement strand
CTCCGTAAATGGACATTAATTCTTACCACTTGTCTCCTAAACCCTAGTGTTTATGGAGTGAACCCGATTACCTGGCGAGTTGAGCACTTTGAAGAAATCAACTCCACCAATACTTACGTAGCAGTAAAGGCTAAAGAAGGCACCTCTGAGGGCTTCGTGGCTCGTGCTGATTATCAGAGCGCGGGTCGAGGACGTCTGGATCGCACATGGCAAGCACCACCACGCTCGGCACTCATGTGTTCAATTCTGCTCTCTCCACCAACGTCATCTGACGAAATGCAACTCGTCGTTGCGGCGGTGGCACTCAGCGCTCGAAGTGCACTTGGCACACTTTGCAACGTCTACCCACAACTCAAGTGGCCGAATGACTTGATAGTTGATGACAAGAAAATTGCGGGATTACTCGCTGAAGTCGTTACGCATGAAAACTCGCTAAGCGTCGTCGCAGGTATTGGAATAAATCTCACTGACAGTCCAGAAGGACTTCCAGCAACAAACGCACTCAAAGTTTCTGGAGTGATAGTTACTCCAGAAGCGTTGCTTGAGAAACTTCTTGAAGAACTAAACATTCGTCGTGGGCTACTCGACACTGATGAGGGTCGTGCGATGTTGAGATCAGAATATGAATCAGTTCTCGAAACAATTGGTCGAAGCGTCGTTGTTGAACAAAGTGACGTCACGTTCCCAGCACTCGCAACCGGTATTGATAAAATTGGTCGACTTATTCTCAACGCTGCGGGTGAAGAGAAGATTATTTCGGTCGGTGACGTTATTCACGTGCGCCATGTTCAGGTGATCGCGCCATGACTCGCGTTCTCGTAACCGGAGCCGCTGGCCAAGTAGGTGTTGACCTTGTTGACGTCCTGAGTGGCATTACGCCTCTAGGTGGAGACGCAAACTTTCAGCCTGATTCCACGCCGGTTGGAGAGAATGAATTCGAAGTCCTAGGACTTAGCCACCACGACCTTGACATCACAAACCGTGATGCGGTGATGAAGGCAGTTGAAACGGCAAGGCCTGACGTCATTGTTCACCTTGCGGCCTATACGGCAGTTGATAAAGCGCAGACCGATCGTGACAACTGCTTCTTAGTCAATGCACAGGGTACCGAATCACTTTCACTCGCGGCGAAACAGTACGGTTCACACCTCATTGCAGTCTCAACTGACTATGTCTTTGATGGCAACAAGGGAAGCGCGTACGAAGTAGATGACCAAACAAACCCTCTAGGTGTCTACGGGGCGTCAAAGTTGCTCGGAGAACAACTCTGCTCAAGTGACGACACCATTGTTCGAACCTCATGGGTAATGGGTGTTCGCGGGAAGAATGTGATGCACGTTATTGCTGATCGTGCTCTTAATGGAGAAACCGTTCGATTCGTTGATGATCAAACTGGAACCGTGACCGTCGCTAGTGATCTGGCACGTGCACTTGCAACCATGGTGCGACGTCGACCCGGAGGAATCTGGCACGTTGCCAATACTGAAACAACAACGTGGTTTGAAGTTGCAAAGTTCGCCGGAGAAGTACTCGGCCGAGGGAGTGACTTTGCTTCTGCAATTAAGACCTCAGAATTAAGTCCTGCACCACTCGCTTTGCGTCCAGTGCGGAGCGATCTTTCTACGAAGAAGTGGAACAACTCATTTCAGCCACTTCCTAACTGGCATGATGCAGTGACACGTTTAGTTAATGATCGAGCAAAAAGGAACAGCTAATGAGTAATGTTTCTTCTCGAGTTGCTGGTGTTGTAGTTGATTTTCATGCTGGTGCTGCGCTCGCTGAGTGCATTGACTCTCTTAGACAAAACGCCATCAAGCAAGTTGTTGTTGTAGAAAATGGTGAAGTTGGATCAACGCCTCCTGCGCTTGGCGGACGTGACGTGATACTTGTCGAGCCACATCAAAACCTCGGCTATGGCCGCGGTGTTAATCGAGGGGCTGCGCACACTGGTGAGTTCGAGCTTCTGCTTGTTTCGAATCCTGACGTAGTTGTCCACGAAAACGCAGTTGCTCAAATGGTGAAGTACTTAGACGAGCATCCAAACATTGCAGTTGTTGGACCACAGATCAAACGCCCCGATGGAAGCGTCTATCCATCACAGCGAGTGTTTCCTAACTTGTGGCTCGCAGCGCTACACGCACTGCTTGCTCCAGTGTGGCCAAGTAACCCGGCCACCAAGGCATACCGTTCACCTCGAAGTGACGGAACTGTGGACTGGGTTTCTGGCGCGTGTTTTTTAATTCGAAGAAATGTCTTTGAAGAAATAGGTGGATTCGACGAGCGTTATTTCATGTTCGCTGAAGACATGGCGCTTTGCTGGCAGGTTCGCGAACACGGTTACGGAGTCGGCGCATGCAGTGGGGCTGTGGTGACTCACATTGAAGGACTGTCTCGTAGTCGTGCGTCTAGAGAGATGCTTATTGCTCATCACCAGAGTGCGCTTCGCTTTGAGTGGCAGACCGCACGTGGGCTAAGACGAGTCTTGGCCCCGCTGGCTTCTTTGGTACTCGGCCTACGACTCGTACTGGTGCTAGTGATTCGCCCGAAAGGCTAAGTGACTAAAACGCCTAGAATGTATCCCAGGGCTGCGAGTGTGCTGTGGTTGAAAGTCGATGCTAGCCGCGGGCAAAACGACCCACGTAAGGCGTTTAACGACGCTGAGCATGGCGCGGTTTAGATGTAAGTCCTGCGTTGGATTG
>CAIKFN010000172.1 GCA_903826715.1 uncultured Actinomycetes bacterium | reverse complement strand
CAGGCACCTTTTGGTGGAGACGATGGGGATCGAACCCACGACCTCAGGCTTGCAAAGCCCGCGCTCTACCAACTGAGCTACATCCCCTAGGGGAATCTCATCCTAGCAAATCTCTGACTAGTCGGGCTGATGACGCCTAATGGCACGCTCACGCTGACGGTCAATCCGCAGCATTTTTCGCTCCACATCTGCCCATTGCAATGGTGACTCTTCGACCGGGATTCCTTCATCTTCTGCATGAAAAAAGATTCGAAATGCCACAACCCACATTGGCAAGTAGCAGCCCAACTTTGCAACAAATCCAGCTAGCTGCTGATCGAATACTGGGGTCATGTTTAAAAGTTCTTGCTGATGGTGAAGTCCCGGATAGAGAGAGTGAACAGAAAATATCCAAACAAACGAGAGGCTTGTAACTACGAGTGACGAAACAAAGATAAATCCTGCTCTTCCTGCAGGAGAGAGTCGTCTTGCTCCAGGAATAACTCCGAGGCTTGGCATCCACAGCAGAAATCCACTCACCAGCGTCATGAGCAACACCACATCGCGTCCTAGAACCGAACGAGCTCCCCAGTCAACGAGCGGAACTGAAAGAGTGATGGTGCCAAGTGCTGTTACAAGAAATAATGCAAGGCCGGGATGTGCAATCTTCGAAGCAATAAAGTCAACCGGTCTGGGTCTCGTTAGTCGAGAAAAAATTTCTACCGGAATACTCTGCAGCAATAGTGGCGCAACGAGCAACATAATTACAAGTCGTTGCACGGAGGCGAATGTGAGTGACACCGTTGCGGCAATGTCTCCAAGAGGCCAGACAATAACAAGTAGTAGAGCAAGGAGCCCCCATGAGCAGAGCTGACGTTGGCGATCATTTTGAACAATTGTTCTGTGTAGTAGCCACACAGCCACTACCGCAATGATCTCTTCAAGGTGCCAGTGAAAGGGCAAAATTGTTCCCATCACGTTACGATAATGTCTCTTGCTTGTCTTGTCTAGCGAGGCGAATCCGAACTCGTGGGCCCATCTTGGTGATTAGTAGTAGCCAAATAAGAAGGTCGGTATAGACAATCACTCCGGGGAACAATGCCCCAGCGGTCGTGATGTGCTTTAGCGTCAAAATAGTGACAAAACAATTAACAAATCCCATCAAGAATGCTTGGGGGGATTCAGTTTCTGGAGCGAGCCAAGATTTACGAACCGTTGGAAGTGCCGCAATATGATCGGCGCCGCAAAAGACTACGAGTGCGATTGTTTGCTGATTAATAAAAAGCCAGAAGACAACGCCCACCAAGCACGCAACTGCACAAAAAATGTCGAACTTCCCGATTTGCCAAACACTTTTTTCATTTCGAAACGATGCGATAATAACTACAACTGGAATAAGACCGAGAATAAGAGTCATGTATGCAGCAATACCAACGTGTTGTTGTATTTCGATGCCGAAAGAAATAAGTCCGAGAAAACCCCACAGCCCCCACGTAACACGATTTGGCGCAGTTTCGCCGCGAAGCGTGTCACGGGTGTAGCCATACATGCCGTAGAGCGAGAGTCCCATTGCGAGATAGATGAATTGCGAAGGAATCACCAGATAAGTTTGCTCGCTCATTTCAAAAAATTCGGGATAGTCCGGTGTGGCTTTATTTTGTACAGCATCAGGTAGCGTCGTCAGTCATGGATGCAAAGACTTTTCTTGGAATGAATCAAACAAGTAACGACACGTGGACCCTCGAAGTCACCGAGCGAATCATGACCCCTGGAAAATTTATGTTTGGTGGATGTGGGCTCGCTTCGAGTTTGGTGGCCCTTGAAGAAGCGAGCGGTCGACCAACAGTTTGGGCCACGGCGCAATATCTTTCCTATGCCCCCCTAGGTTCCACGGTAAACATAAAAACAAATCTTGTTGTTGCTGGTGGGCACGTGACGCAGGCGCGTGCAACTGCTTTTGTTGAAGACCGCGAAATCTTGACCGTTAATGCAGCGCTTGGTACTGGAACGCTCAGTGCAGAGGTCCCATGGCTCGACATGATTGATGTGATTTCTCCCGAGGAGTCGCGACCTCGAGTAATGCCAGAACGATTTGATAATTCAATTTTCGACCATGTTGAAACTCGTATCGCTATTGGACGTAGGTATGAAGACATGGACGGATCACCAGGATCACCAGTGAGCGCGTTTTGGTCTCGCGTTCCTGGACACCTAGAACCATCGGCCGCAACACTTGCAATTTTCGGCGACTTCTTAGCCGGAGGTGTAAGCCAACCGCTAGGAAAGCACACCATGGGTCGCAGTCTTGATAACACAATTCGTATTGCCACCCTCGAACCTACTGAGTGGGTTCTTTGTGAAATGCACATGTACGCACTGAGTGGTGGCTTCGCACAGGGAACAGCATTCTTGTGGAGCGAAAAAGGAACGCTGCTCGCAACCGCCAGTCAATCAATCGCTTCAAAAGTCTTTGACCCCACACGCTTCTAAAGGGCCTGTTCGTCTGGTGTAGATTGGTACCCCTGCGGGGCTATAGCTCAGTCGGTTAGAGCGCGTCACTGATAATGACGAGGTCGTAAGTTCGATTCTTACTAGCCCCACCACTGCAGAACCCGAACTTTGGGCAAATGCGTTAGCGTTTACGTAGATAACCAAAGGAATAAGTATGGCCACCGACCGTGAATCACTCAGTAGCATCGAACGCGAAAAAGCCTCCGTATTTCACTCCTGGTCTGCACAAGCAACAATTAATCCACTCATGATTAAAAGCGCTGAAGGCGTTTACGTTACAGATGAAGCTGGCAAGACCTACATGGACTTCTCTTCACAACTTGTTAATACCAATATTGGTCACCAACACCCTAAGGTCATCAAGGCAATCCAGGAACAAGCTGGCAAGCTCGCGACAATTGCTCCACAGCATGGCTATGAATCCAGGTATCGAGCAGCCGAGTTAATTCTTGATCGCTCATTTGACGGAGCGGCAAAAGTATTTTTCACAAATGGCGGAACCGAAGCAGTTGAACACGCAGTTCGCATGGCACGGCTACACACTGGGCGTCACAAGATTCTCAGCCAGTACCGCAGTTATCACGGCGGAACTTCAACTTCAATCAACCTGACTGGAGACCCACGTCGCTGGCCTAACGACAACGGCTCTTCTGGCGCTGTTCACTTTTTTGGACCATTCCTCTACCGTTCAATGTTCAATGCAGCAACCGAACAAGAAGAGTGTGAGCGCGCACTTGCGAACCTTGAAAATACAATCATGTTTGAGGGACCTTCCGCCTTCGCTGCAATTGTTCTAGAGACAATTCCTGGCACCGCAGGCATCATGGTGCCACCAAAGGGCTTCCTTGCTGGTGTTCGCGAACTATGTGACAAGTACGGCATTGTTTACATTGCCGACGAAGTGATGTGTGGATTTGGTCGCACCGGTGAATGGTTTGGTTACATTGGCCAAGGTGTGAAGCCAGACCTCGTGACCTTCGCCAAAGGTGTCAACTCTGGTTACCTCCCTCTCGGTGGCGTTGTTATCAATGAAGCCATCAGTGCAACGTTCAATGACCGAGTCTTCCCGGGTGGACTTACATATTCTGGTCACCCACTCGCCTGTGCTTCAGCCGTTGCAGCAATTGAAGCTATGGAAGAAGAGGGCATAGTTGCTAACGCCAAGAAGATTGGTGATGAAGTTCTTCGCCCTGGTCTCTTAGAGCTCGCCAAGAAGCACAAAATCATTGGTGAAGTTCGAGGTCTCGGTGTGTTCTTTGCACTTGACCTTGTAACAGATCGTGACACCAAAGAACCTCTCGCTCCTTACGGAGGAAGTTCTCCCGCAATGAATGAACTCATTGCTGCGTGTCGTCAAGAAGGTCTGCTGATTTTTGCTAACTATCACCGCCTGCACGTTGTGCCACCATGCAACATCACTGCTGAAGAAGCGCGTGAGGGTCTTAGTCGTCTTGATCGTGCGCTTTCAGTTGGCGACAAGTACTACGTAGGTAAATAGTGTCCATAGAAAAACTGCGCGCCGAAGCCGCGGGTGCGCTTCGAGAACTAGGTCATGAATTTTTACTAAGTGAACTAAGCGAAGATCAACTCACCAAAATTACTAAACACGCAAAAGAGCTGCACGAAGAACTTAAAGAAACTCCGAATCGTGTTCGAGAAGTTCACAGTGGTGCTCTTGATGACTACAAGATGACGGTTCCCAATGATGGTCGTGATGAAAAACATCAACTCTTTGCCGACTCAGTCGTTTCTGGCGACTCGAACCCAATGGGCATCAACGCAAAACTCTGGCGTGAAGGCGAAGTTGCCTTCATTGAAGCAACGTTGGAAAAAGCCTTCGAAGGCGCCCCGGGTAGAGCTCACGGTGGAATGGTTGCAGCACTTATTGATGAAACCATGGGACTCGTCATGAGCATCCAGGGAGTAGTGGCCTTCACTGTGCAACTTGATGTTGCCTACCGTGCTCCAACACCAATTTTCAGGCCAATAGTTGCAAAGGCCTGGCTAGACCACGTTGAGCGAAGAAAACTATTTATTACGTGTGAAGTGCGTGATGGCGACACCATCTGTGCTGAAGCGAAGGGAATCTTTGTTTCTGTTGATCCAACAAAGTTCTTAGAAAACATCGTTGCTCCTCAGTAGTCGACTGGCCATTAGCCTGTCTGTATGCCAGCCATTTCAGTAGACAACCCACTCGAGCTCCCTAAAGTGACATCGCCGAGCCCTGGCGACCAACCACGTCGCGTCAAATCAATCACCACTGCCCCACGTGGCCTAGAAGGCGAGGGCTTTCCTGTCCGTCGTGCGTTCGCTGGTATTTCTGACGCTGATCTAGATCCCTTTGTTCACATGGACCAAATGGGTGAAATTGATTACGGTCAGGGAGAACCTAAGGGGACTCCATGGCACCCACACCGTGGTTTTGAGACTGTAACTTACATGATGGAGGGAACATTTCTTCACCAAGACTCAATTGGTGGTGGTGGAATTATCGCGAACGGTGCCACACAGTGGATGACCGCAGGTGCAGGAATCTTGCACATTGAGCGACCACCAGATGAACTCATTGACTCTGGTGGACTCTTTCATGGTGTGCAGCTCTGGGTAAATCTTCCGGCGAAGTTGAAGATGGCCAATCCTCGCTACCAAGACATTGGCGCTAACGATGTTTCACTTCTCACCAATGAGAACGGTGACGCAATTGTTCGCGTAATTGCTGGGTCGCTTGGAGAACACACTGGCCCAGGATCTACCTACACACCAATCACAATCCTTCACGTAACTCTGATGCCTGGTGGAACAATCACGCTTCCTTGGAACAAGGAGTACAACGCACTCACCTACGTGCTCGCTGGTGAAGGCACTGTTGGAACAGATCGTCATGAAATTGCCATGGGACAAATGGCGGTGCACATTGATGGTAACTACCTAGTCATGTCAGCTAATGAAACACAGGATTCAAGAACCAATGCACTTGAAGTTCTGGTTCTAGGCGGACAACCTATTCGTGAACCAGTTGCTAAATATGGGCCCTTTGTTATGAATACTCGCGCAGAATTACAGCAAGCGTTTGATGACTACCAAGCTGGTCGACTTGGACAGATCCCAGCGGTACACATCTAATTTTGAAATATGTCGAAGCGAGACGTTGACAACTACCTAAAGGGTGTTGGAGAGCCTCAGCGAAGCACATTACAAAAACTTCGTGTTGATCTCGAAAAGATTCTTCCTGGAGCAGAACAAAAGATTAGTTATGGGCTACCAACATTTTTTATAGATGAGTCACCAATTGCTGGATTTGGCGCCTTCAAAAAACATTGCTCATACTTTCCATTCAGTGGATCAGTGCTGTGCAAACTGGAAGAAGAGATTTCTGGTTACGGTCACACCAAGAGTTCTTTGCACTTTTCTACAAGCAAGTCATTGCCTATTGACTTACTAAAAAAGTTAGTAAAGGAACGTCAGCGTCAAATTAAATAGTCCTATTTCGCTTCGCGGTGAATTAAAAACGTTCCGGTAGATCTGCTTACAAGTTTTCCTTCAGTATTTGAAATAGTTGCTTCGGCGTACGCGATTTGTCGAGTTAAGCGAACAATCTCGCCGCGCATTGTGTAGTTCTCAGACAACATTGCAGGACGCATCAGCTCTGTAGACATTTCAATCGTGGCTTGAGTACGGTCTTTACCGCTAAGTGCTGCATTTATGGCGAAGTTCATTGCGGCGTCGAGTAGCACTGAGTGAACTCCGGCCTGCACTGCGCCGTGTGGGTTGCAGGCGAGCTGTGTAGGGATGAAAACACCAGTCGCCCATCCGAGGTCTTCACCGTCAACCCCGTAGCTTTCAAAGGAGCCGCCAATGGCACCAATGATCTCCATGCCACCGTTTCCAAGCCATCTATCCATGTCTTTTCTTGCAGCAGTCATGCTTGCGACGTTAGTTCGCACTTGGGTCTAGGATGCCAAATGTAGTTTCGAGCCACCTTTAAGGGGAAAAATGCAAACAGCTGTAATCGTTGATGCCATCCGCACACCAGGCGGAAGACGTAATGGAAAACTCAAGAACTGGCACGCAGTTGATCTTGGTGCCGAGGCACTAAAGGCAATCGCCAGCCGTAATAATCTCGATCCTGCGCTGATTGATGACGTAATTGTTGGATGCGTGAGCCAAGTTGGTGAACAAGCATTCAACGTAGGTCGCAACCTAGTACTCGCAGCAGGCTGGCCTGAATCAGTTCCTGCCACAACAATTGACCGCCAGTGCGGATCTTCACAGCAAGCACTTCACTTCGCGGCCCAGGGCGTTATGTCTGGTGCTTACGACATTGTTGTCGCAGCTGGAGTTGAAGCAATGAGCCGCGTTGCCATGGGATCTTCAATTGGTAAAGACTCAGGGTTCCCATTTGGGACCACTGTTCGAGACCGCTACGAACCAGTTGGTGGACTTCAGGGCCAGGGCATTGGTGCAGAAATGATTGCCGACCAGTGGGGCATTTCACGTACCGACCTTGACGCATTCTCTGCAGAAAGTCACCGCCGTGCGGCACAGGCAACTGCTGAAGGTCGTTTCGACAATGAAATCATTCCTATCTACCTACGCGACGACGAAGGAAAGCTCACTAGTGAACTAATGACAGCTGACGAAGGTATTCGTCCAGACTCATCAGTTGACTCGCTCGCAAAGCTAAAGCCTGCGTTCAAAGAAGATGGAAAAGTAACTGCCGGAAACTCATCACAAATTACTGATGGTGCTTCAGCTGTTCTCATCATGAGCGAGGCAAAGGCTAAGGAACTTGGACTGACACCACGTGCAAAGTTCCACTCATTTGCACTGGCTGGCGTTGATCCTGTCACAATGTTGACTGGTCCAATTCCTGCAACCGCAAAGATTCTTGCTAAGGCTGGAATGACACTTGATGATATTGACCTCGTAGAGATCAACGAAGCATTTGCATCGGTTGTACTTGCATGGCAAAAAGAGCACAATGCTGACCTTTCAAAGGTAAACGTAAACGGTGGAGCAATTGCTCTGGGGCACCCACTTGGAGCTTCTGGTGCAAAGCTTTGCGCAACACTGCTTAACGAACTTGAGCGCACAGGTGGTCGTTTTGGACTCATCACAATGTGTGAAGGTGGCGGACTTGCTAACGCAACCATCATTGAACGTCTTGGTTAAGAACTAAATAACTGCCCCCGTGCCTAAGGGCGCGGGGGTTTTGTTATTTGTAGCGCGTGGCAAGAAAAAATGCAGCAAACATTGCTGCAAGCCCAAGTACCAAGTACCAAGGTGAAACTGCACCAGGCAGCACGTTTAGGTAGTTAAGAATAATTACCAACAAACCAAAACCAAGTAGCTCAAGAATTAATGCACCAAACCACCGAGGGCTCTTGGACGAGTCTTGAGGTCTTTTAGCGGTGTAGCGGCCACGTTGCTCGGCGGCGACGTAACGACCCATCTCTTTGCTTGTGCGACGATTCTTAGCCATAGGTAATGATGTTAGATGATTGCTGTGGACAGCTAACCAGTGGGTCCAGGACAGACCGACAGGGTCACTGTTGAGTTGTACAGAACAGAGGACCCCCCTGCAGATCCCTGCGAAATAACGAGTCCGGCTTGAGCTGGAGGACAGCTCGACAATGGCGCTGGAACCTGCGTACCTGAGAGGCCTTGGCTCTGTAAAGAATTCTGTGCTGCAGTAAGGGTCTCACCAACAACGTTTGGAACTACAACGTTGCAGAACCCCGATGAAGTAATTAACTGCACCGAAGCGCCTGACTGCACTGGTTGCTGTGCGGCTGGATTTGTGTCAACAACAAGTCCTTGAGCAACCGTATTAGAACACACGGTTGAGGTTGTGGCGCTTACCGTGAGGCCAGCTTGTCCAATGACCGCAGCCGCCGCCACCGTCGTGTCGCCGTTCACTGGTGGCATTGGGAACGAAGATCCAGGAGCCAGAACAATCAAAGTTACCGTGTCACCTGATTTTGCGTTAGAGCCACCTAACGGGTTCTGGGAAAGAACCGTGTCTGGAAGAGCGTTCCCAGCCGTAGGAGCAGTTGCGGTGAACTGAACCTTTGGAGAGAGGCCGAGGCCGAGAAGCGCGTTTTCAGCCACGCTGAGATTCATTCCTGTTGTGTCTGGAACAGTAACTGGCTGAGTAGCTTTTCCAAGGCTCACCTTTAGCGTCACTGCTTGACCCTTTGAGACATGGCTTCCCGCAGGCGGGTCTGTTGAAAGAACTGTGCCACTGCTTTTGTCAGATGAAACTTGTAACACCTGTCCAATAATGATGCCATCACCACGGAGTGTTGAGCTCGCAGAAGAGACTGATTGGCCAACAACATCTGGCATTGTCGATACTGATCCACTTGCAACTAAGAAATATGCAAGTGCGCCAAGTGCAAGAACAACAATTGTGACTACTGAAATAATTGCTGTCTTATTTGTATTACGTCGACGACGAATGTCCGTACGTGGTCCTGACATAACGGGAACTGCTTGTGTTCGCTCTCCTGCAGAAACTGCAGAGACGGCTCTCGTTGCATCAGCACCAAAGAATGCACCAGCATTTGATGCAGCACGAACAGGTTGACCTTCGCTGAACCTAATCAAATCAGCACGAAACTCGTCAGCAGTTTGGTAACGCATTCCTGGTGACTTTGAAAGCGCCTGCATAACAATTGCTTCTAGGTCACGTGGTACATCACTGTTAAAACTTGAAGGTGGTGGAACCGTTCCGTTTACGTGCTGTGTCGAGACAGCGACCGGTGAGTCACCAATGAATGGTGCGCGACCAACAAGCATTTCAAAAAGTACAACACCAAGTGAATAGACATCACTACGGCCATCAACAGTTGCACCGGAGGCCTGCTCGGGTGAGAAATATGTTGCCGTCCCCATTACTGACCCTGCTTCAGCAAGATGATCTTCACTCGCGACTGCTTGAGCAATTCCAAAGTCAGTTACTTTTATTTGACCGTCGGCGGTAATGAGAATGTTTCCTGGCTTCACGTCTCGGTGTACAACACCACTTCGGTGCGCATACCCGAGCGCAGCAGCAATTTGAGCAACGAATGTTGCCGACCTTGCTGGCGTCAGAGTTTTTGATGAGCGAAGAAGTTCAGCAAGTGAGGTTCCGTCAATGAGTTCCATGACGATAAAATAAGTTCCATTGTCTTCACCCCAGTCAAAGACGGGGACAATGTTTGGGTGTGAGAGATTCGCCGCAGCTTGAGCTTCACGACGGAACCTTTCAACAAAAAGTGGATCTGAACCAAGCTCTGGATACAGAATCTTTAGCGCAACTGCACGGTTTAGTAATAGGTCTTGTGCTCGATAGACGAGTGCCATCCCACCGCGAGCAATGAGGTGGGTTACCTGGTAGCGATTCGAATAGATTCGCTGGTCGTTTACGGGTTCCATACTTCTACTAGCCTACGCCTTCAATTCGTCTTCTTATGCTCGTTTAATTTGGGCATGTTGTAGATGTTCCATGTGGCGCAAGTCCTTTTTGCAGTGCGAGTGCACCCTCAACCAAACACTTCACAATTGGACCAGCAACCGTTGATCCAAAGGCTGAAACTGCTTGGAATGGGACTACTACAGCAATGGCCACCGTCGGGTGAAGTGCTGGTGCAAATGCAATCATCCAGTCGTCTGTATTCTTTGCGCTATTACCTGTTTGCGCTGTTCCAGTTTTTGCGGCAACATCGTCTTGAGGCAAAAAGATTCCCGCCGCAGTTCCAAAGCGAACAACGTTCTGCATCAGCGGAACAATCTGTGAAGCCTGGATTGACGTGAGTGGGTTCTTCCATACAGAGTTCTTAAAACGCTTAATAACGCTGCCATCTGCTGAGGTAATGAAGGCCATTAAGTGAGGAGACATCTCTACGCCCCCGTTAGCTATTGCAGCAGCAACGAGCGCGTCTTGCAATGCAGTCGCGCGAACATTTTGCTGTCCAATAGAAGAGTAGGCCAGCTGAGGAATGTCGTTTGAGAATACCGAAGCAGCGGGGAAGAAACTCCCGACGGTGCCCGGGAGGTCAAGTGGTGGTGTTTCGTTGTAGCCAAACGAGTTTGCCGTGGCAGACATAAGAGGGCCGCCAATGTCCATTCCAAGTAATGCATAGCCCGGGTCACACGATGCAGGAAGCATCTGCGCAACGGTTCCACCACACGCGGAGAATCCACTGTTGTATAGCAACTTGTTAGAGGACGGAAGTCGAGCAAACGCCTTCACTGGATACGCCTTCGTAACTAAATCTGGCCTCCCAACAACTGCCGCGGCCGTTGTGATCACCTTAAATGTTGATCCAGGAGGGAATGTTTGCTGCGTTGCAACAAGGCCAAGTGGAGGAAAACCATTAGCGTCTTTTGTTGTATATATCTTCCATGCTTTTTTAGCCACCGAGAAATACTGTGACTCGAGTGGTGCTGGGTCGTAGTTCGGGTTTGAATACATTGCGAGTACCGCACCAGTTCTTGGATCAAGCACCACAGCAGCACCATCTCTTCCAGCAAGCGCGTTTTGTGCAATCTTTTGAAGTGCAGGTTCGATTGTGAGATTCAAAGTATCGGCTGAGCTTGAAGGTGCGAGAAGCTGCGCCAAGCTTTGTGGTGGTTGTGCATGTGCTGAGAGATAACTGTTGTACTGGGCTTCTAGACCCCACACTCCGTACGAAGGAGAAGAGAAACCAATAACTCCTGAAGTTAGAGAACCGAGTGGATAGAGGCGTTGCCAGGGATACAGGCCTTTTGCAGGGACCGATTGAGCAAGAATTGTTCCGTCAGAAGCAACAATTTCACCCCTCGCATACAACGTTGAGGCTTCTGAAACTCTTGGATTTAGTGAAGAGTTGTCTAAAGATTGTGCGTGAAAAAACTGAACATACGAAGACTGTGCCGCGACCAATATGAAAAGCACCAAAATAAATGATGCTAGAAATCGAAGGCGCCGAGACACTTGCTATCCCTTCTTCACTTTTGAAGTGGTGGTAGTGACTGTTGTTGTAGTTGTTGTTGAGCCATTGTTTGAAAGTGTCCAAGCCGTGTGTAAATACGCTGCATAATTAAGAGCTGCATTTAGAGTGGGCTCTGCAATGTTCACGCTTAGCGCTTGCTGATCCGCACTTCTTAATTGCGACACCTGATATGTAGTATCTAGAACTTTTTGGGGGTGAAACCACAAGACTCCGTTTGGTTGTCCCTGGTAAACGCTAACAACACCATTGTCATTTGCTAAATAGAACGTTGAGTATGCATACCAGTGCATAATCAAGACAAAACCTACAGCCAGTAGTGCAAATACACCAGCGATTGCATATATGCGCCATGAGAATTGGCGACGTCTGCGAATACTGTTCGCTTGTGACTGTGCACTTTGGGCAACAGGGGGTGAGGCAGAGCTAACCGTTTTCTTAATTGGAGTGGCAGCAAGGGAAACCTCTTCAAACTCCAGTAAAATAACAGAAATATTGTCATTTCCTCCAGCGCGCTTTGCGCCATCAATCAGTCGCATTACTGCATCATCAAGAGAATTGGGTGCTGATGCAATGCGTGCAATCTCTTCATTTGACAGTTCGTTTGAAAGACCATCACTACACAACAAGATTCGATCACCTTCGTGGATGTCAAGTGACAAAACATCAATGTCTAGTTTTTCTTCCACACCTAACGCACGAGTTAGCTGGTGGCGACGAGGGTGCGTAAGCGCCTCTTCCGCAGTGAGTCTGCCCATGCGCACCCACTCCTCGGCGACACTGTGATCGTCACTTAGTTGTCGAAGTGCTCCGTCACGTAGTTGATACGCGCGAGAGTCTCCAACATTAAAAAGAGTCGGGGAGCCAACGCCTTCGAGGTCGTAGGTAACCCCAACAGCGATGACTGTTGTACCCATTCCAAAGTGTTCAGGGTTGGCGCCTGCATCTTTGATGATTGCAAGATTTGCTTTTTCAATTGCATCGTGGAGTCCTTCAACACTGCCACTGAGCGCAAAGTCTTCTCGAACTATGTTCACAGTAATCTCGGAAGCAACTTCACCAGCAGCGTGACCACCCATGCCGTCGGCAATTACTGCGATTTGATTGTCAACATAGAGAGCATCCTGGTTGGTCGCTCGAACGACCCCAGTGTCAGTGGCTGTGGCAAAACGCCAACGGGTCAACGAACCACCTCAAACAAGACACCACCAACTTGCACGATGTCTCCACGTTCAAGATGAACGCGGCCCTTAACTAGTTGCTGATTTACGTATGTGCCATTTGTGGAACCAAGATCTTCAATCGATAACTCCCCTGAATCACTTGCAATCCGTGCATGACGTGATGATAGAAAGTTGTCATTCATCTGTAAATCACACTCTGAACTTCTTCCAATAATTAGCGCTGTGTCAATGTTGAGGCGTTCACCAGAGCGCTCAAGTGGTTCAATAAATTCAATATTTAGATTTTGAGATCGTCTGCGCCCTCCCACTACTGCATCAGGGGGGCGAACTTGAATTGTTGCTACACGAATTATTCTTGCAAAAAAAAGAATGGCAACAACCATCACAAGAATCTGTAGTGGGCGAACCACTGCTGCGTAGTTCGAAGCGGCTAGAAAATTCAAGCTAACTCAATCCGAAAATGAACTAGACCTACGGTTACGTCATCACGCGGGGAAAGCGATACTGCAGTTATTTTGTGGCCATTGACATATGTTCCGTTTGTTGATTGAAGGTCACGAACTGCAATGCCCTCACTTGTGCGCCACACTTCTGCATGTCTACGTGAAGTATTGGTGTCGTTAATAACAACATCAACATCTGGACTACGTCCAATAATAAGTGGGCGATCTCCGATTGCAAATGTCCTTCCATCTGCACAGATGAGTCGCGGCTCACTTTCTCCACCCACAAACTCCGTGACAACAGCTAGATCACCCAATTTTAATTCATCATCAATAAAAATCTCAACCGCGACAGGACCAACAAAGTTATATCCCTCATTCAGTGCGTGCTGTCGAACAGTTTCTTCAAGCTCCGCAATGAGAGCTTTCTGGAAACCATTAAATCGCTCTGCATCATCTGCGCTAAGCCACACCTGAACATGATTAGGAGAGATTGGTCCGCTGCCTGATAGCTTTCGAGACAAATCAATCTCTCTGATAATTCTTGAGCCTATTTCGATGGGCTGCAGTGAATTCTTGAAGGGACGTGACAAGGTCCGTTCAAAAAGTCGTTCTAAACGATTTTCTACATTTTTTAAAGCCATATACCTTTAACTGTACCGGGCGTAGCGGTGCTTAAAGTGCTGCAATTAATACGGTTTCCTTATTGAAGTAATGTTCGTATTCTCGGGCGAGTGGCGAAATGGCAGACGCGCTAGCTTCAGGTGCTAGTTCTCGAAAGGGAGTGCGGGTTCAAGTCCCGCCTCGCCCACCATTTGCCTTATCAGTACCACAAATAAGGGATCAGCACCTTCTTCGTTACAATCAAAGTCATGGCCACGAGTACAAATAATGAGTACGAAGTAACAAAGCCTCAGCAACAGCGCGCCATTGAAACTACTAATCGAATTCTTGAAGCCGCCTACGACATAGTTGCTTTTGATGGCTACCAGGCCCTCACAACAAATTCAGTTGCCGAACGTGCCGGCGTAAACATTCGATCTGTTTATAGATACTTCGAAGATAAGAACGACATTATTCTTCACCTTGCACAAAAAGAACGCGATACGCGAGCACTTGCATTTGGTGAGAAGTTCCGAGACCTAGTTGGTGAAAAAAACATCGAATCTTGGGTGCAAGACACTCTACAAATTGCACTCAACATTCGAATGGCCGACCCACGGGCAAATTCTCTGTACAAGATTCTTCGAGCCATTCCTGAGTTTGCAGAATTTACAAGGCAAGCCGATGCGGAATTAGCCGAGGGGTTGGGTCGAGCAATCCGTTTACGCTTTCCCTCAATCAGTGTAAAGAAGAGTCACTATGCAGCACGTATTTGTTATGACTTGGCGCAGTCGTTCATTAATAGCTCAGAAACCGCGAGTGGTAAAATAGATGGTTACTTCATTGAAACAGCTCGTGCAGCAACGCTGTATTTGCTTACGATTGAAGATTCCAAATAGTTAGTTATTAATAACTACGTAGTGCGTGTGTGACGTAATCAGCATTGCTAACGGAATACCGACTGCAACACCCCACACCAACACCCACTGACGCGTGCTTGCCCTAGCGACATCACGACGAGTGTGAGCAACCCAGTCACGTGGTGCCAAAGTCGCTGTTTCAACAATGTGACCCAACACGTGAATTGTCATTGCAATAAACCAGAGAATGAAGCTGACTTTGTGAAAGAAAAACATTTGATCATGAAAGTTTTTCGGAAGAAGCACAAGTCCTACGCCTGAACCTAAGACAATTATTGTTAGTGCGATCAGCGCCGGTCCAAGCATTCGAAGAATGATTGGTGGTGCGCCCTTGCGACGATATTCTTCGTCACCTAAGTAGTATTTGGCAAATCTCCATGTTGTAGTTCCGATTTTTAACAAGACAACCGGGATTACTAATACACCAATAAAGACGTGTGGTGTCAGTAGTGCTCCAACCTGAAGGATCGTTACCCCTTCAATCGCTAGCAAGATAAAAATGATTACCCCAACTGCGGCGGTGAGACGTGCATTGCCCTCCACCCCCGCTGGTTGGCGAGGGTGGAGGTGCTTTGGCGTATGACGTTTTGAGGGTTTTTCAGCAGACATCGTGTTGCTTTATAGCCCTCTCAGCTCAGCGTCTTAGTAAAGCTTGACTGTTGAGTGAATGAAGTTAACGAGAGGCGTAGGGACTGTTTGTGTCACTGGTGCCGAGAATGCTGAGAATGCAAGAAAAATAAACTTGCCTGCCACCCATGCATCAAGACGTACGTTTCCGGCCTTCACTGTTGAGCCAACACCATCTTCTTTACCGTTTCCAAAGTCAAGATAGTCAGTTACGCCAGCAACTGGCGTTGCCTTCATTGCACCAGCAGAGTCCTTTGCCATCCATGCCATGTACTGCGTTGCAGTCATTGTTGGCTTGCCTGGTGTTGCAAGAGCTGAAAGCTTCACAATGTCAGCAGGACTAACACATGAAACCACAAGCGCCTTTGCACCAAAATCGATTGTTGTTCCAAGTGCGTTCATCGCATTGGCAGATGCCTTGGTGTAGTTATAAGGAGTAACAACTGGACCAGTTGCTGCCGTGTATCCATTAGAAACTACGAGTGCTTTTGTAATTCCAGCGCACGATGGTGTTACAGCTCCTGCGCTAGTAACAGCGGCTGAGCTAACAACCAATGTGCTGCAAAGAATAATTCCTGAAATAAGTGGTGTAACGAGACGACGCATGTTTGCCTTTCGAGCTATTTGATCAAGTACTAATGCTAAGTGTTGATTTTGATTAGAGACGGATAGTTGAGCCAAAATTTAGAAACTATTTAACGTTGCTCGATTAGTTCCATGTAGTCGTCGCGCCAAAGATCGAAATACTCCTCTGGCAACAAGACTGCGTGTGTGGGCTTTAGGGCTTCTACAAATGGTCGTTCGTGGCTCACTGCAACAATGGTGCCTTTCCACTGACCCATCATCACCCCAAGGGCTTCAACACTGGCCGGATCAAGGTTATTTGTAGGTTCGTCGAGAAGAAGCAGATTCGCGTCTGAGGAAGCAAGCAGAGCTAACGCCAGTTTGGCGCGCTCTCCACCAGAAAGGGTTCCTGGCATTTGGTGCGCCGCTGAACCTTTAAGTCCGAATGCTCCAAGTAGTGCACGACGTTCAACCTCAGTAACAACCGTCGCGTTTTCTAAGTTGTCAAGAACAGACTTACTAAAGTCAATCTGCTCACTTTCCTGTGCAAAATAACCAACTGTTACGTTGGCACCAAACTTCACTACTCCAGTTTGTGCTTTCTGTGTCCCTGCCAAACAACGAAGTAACGAAGACTTTCCTGCTCCGTTTTTTCCGACAATAACAATTCGGTCACCACGACGAGTAATAAAGTTCATGTCTCTAAGAACTTCGAGTTTGTCGTATTTAACGCCAACGTGCTCAACGGTCATTGGAATGTCTCCACTGCGCGGAGGTTGTGGGAGCTTGAATACAACTTTTCGTTCTTTTTTTGTCACTTCAATACGGTTGTCTTCGAGTTTTTCAACTTTTCGGTCAAGAACTTTCGCAACACGTGCACGACTTGCGGTCTGACCACGCATTCCGTCCGCGAGGGTTTTCATTTTCTTGATCTGCTCGTCTTGTTGTCCAGCGGTTTTCTCTTCGCTTAAGCGACGCTCTTCTTCTTGTTGAAGAAACTTTGAGTAATTGCCTTTGTATTCGCGAAGTTGGCCATCACGAAGTGCGAGCACTCGTGTAATTGCCTTGTCGAGCAAGGGCAAGTCGTGACTAATAACAACAACGGTTCCGCGGAACCGTTCTAACTCTTCAAAGAGCCAGCGCTTCGCAGCTTTGTCGAGATGGTTTGTGGGTTCGTCAAGCACCATTGTTTCTGGTTCTTCGTACAGAACCCTCATGAGGTCAATGCGTCGACGCTGACCACCCGAGAGCGAATCTAGATCTTCGAGCAGCAACTCTTCTTCAAGTCCAAGTCCAGCGGCTAGTCGTGCAACTTCAGACTCTGCTTCGTATCCGCCACGCTCACGAAATTTTTCTTCGAGTGATGTAAAGCGTTCAATGGTTTCTTCAGTCGGGTCTGCTGAGAGATCGTGACGAGCCTTCTGCATCTCTGCGTCAATAGTGTCTAGACCTCGTGCTGATAAAACGTGGGACAAACCAATTGGCTCAACGCCAAGACCGCCTGGAACAGGTTCTTGGGGGAGGTGGCTCAATGTTCCTTGATGTTGAACAGTTCCAGTGATGCGAAGGTGTTCTGGCTGGTAGCCAAGCATCACAGAAAGGAGTGTTGATTTACCAGCACCGTTATGGCCAACGAGACCTACCTTGTCACCGTTTCCAACAACGAATGAAACAGTGGAGAGAATGCGCCGTGCACCAATCTCGATGCCCAAATCTTTAACAATGATCATTTAGCGGTCGAGCAAATTAGCGTTCGCGCGAAGCTCGTCGCGGAAGTTGGGGTGGGCGATTTCGCT
>CAIKFN010000171.1 GCA_903826715.1 uncultured Actinomycetes bacterium | reverse complement strand
TTTGGATTAGACCGCTAAAACCCGCTAAACTCTTAAAGCCTCAGTGATCCGAAAGGGACCGCTCTCATGAATCCGACCGACCTAATTGACCGCGACTCACTTCGCGACGACATTCCAGCATTCCGCCCAGGTGACACCCTCAACGTACACGTACGTGTTGTTGAAGGCACCCGTGAGCGAATTCAGCTCTTCAAGGGCATCGTAATTCGCCGCCAGGGTTCTGGTCTTCAAGAAACCTTCACCGTTCGTAAGGTGAGCTTCGGTGTTGGCGTTGAGCGTACGTTCCCAGTTCACGCTCCAACAATCGCAAAGATTGAAGTTGAGTCATTCGGTGACATTCGACGCGCCAAGTTGTACTACCTCCGTGACCTACGTGGAAAAGCCGCGAAGATCAAGGAATTGCGCGTTACCGAAAAAGCTTAATCTGCCTTCATGGCCGATGAAGAGCTTGATGACTACGAGTCGACACTCGAACTCGCACTAGTTCAGGAGTACAAAGCCGTAGTTGGCATGTTTGACTTCGCTATTGAAACTGATCGACGTTTCTATTTAGCTAACGATGTTGCCGTTGACGTTAAGTCGAGTGGCAATCCAACACTTCTAGAAGTGAATCTCACCGATGCATGGGTGTGGGATATGTACCGCTCAGCCCGCTTCGTTCCATCGGTTCGAATCCTTACCTTTCGTGATGTCAACATCGAACGTCTTCCCAAGGAAGACTTACAACCCTAAGTAATGCCACTTACGCACCGGAAATTTTCATTAGCGGAACTTCATGATGCACCGGGCGCGCTTAACGACGGGAATATTCTTTTCTCGTGCAGTGACGCTGACAGTGTGATGTGCTTGGCATCACTTCGCGGAGAGCTTTCATCATCTGTTGGTATCTGGCTCGAGGTTGGTAACGACTATCCAGCCGCACTCTGCGCAAGAGACATTGCAACTCTCAGCTGGCTCGTAGATCTGCGAGAGGTTGTAATTTCTGGTGACGATGCAGATGCTCAAGCAGAAGTTGTGCGAGCAATGTTGAGTGACGAAGAAATTACGTTCTCAAATAAAGTTGCAAACATTGTTGGTGCGTACAACAGACCATCACCTCCAAACCCCATTCGGGTATGGAGCTATGAAAATGGCTCACTGCACTGTGGCACTGACGTTTTGTCGCCAGACTCCTCAGGCAATACGTTCGCCTAATTCTTGGGGCTGCATTGAAATGCGGTCGGGCTGAATGCGAACGGTCACTCGGACTTCTGTTTCACTCCTAAACGGGTAGGAATCCACGCCTAAGTATTTCTTCGCCAGTTGGTCAATCATCGCGTCAGCACCATCGGTGGTGAACTGAGTCACTGTTCCCATAACTGCAATGCAGACGTACGGGTCATCAGGGTCAGTGAGCGATACCGCAACGCGAGCGTCGGTCGCAAGGTTTCGTGCCTTTGATCTTCCAAGAGCGGTATTGATGATTATGTCGTTTCCATCGAGCATTACCCACACCGGCGTAACGTTTGGCGAACCATCTGGCATAAGGGTCGCGACGTGTGCGAGCACCTTTTTCTCAAAGATTGCGTGGGATGCGGGTGTGAATGTGTCAGTCATTACTGCTCCTGTCGAGATTGATGCTTTTGGCTACTAGTTTTACTGTAATGAACATTGGTGCACATGTACGCGGTGGGGGGAAACTTACGCCCTCGCTGGACGCGGGGGTCGAGATTGGGGCTACCTCAATTCAAATCTTCACCCAAAGCCCACGAATGTGGAAGCCGTCACTCTATGAGGACAAGGTCTTAGCCAATTTTCGCGAAGCTCAAGCAGCTCACCCAACCATCAAAGACACCTTCTGTCACGCTACGTATCTAATCAATCTTGCGAGTCCCAACAAAGAACTCTACGAAAAATCAATTCTCTGTCTCACTACCAACCTCACTGTAGGCAGGGGAATGGGCGCAAAGGGTGTTGTTGTCCACACGGGTAGCCACATGGGTGAGGGTTTTGAAAAAGCGTTGCCACAAATCGCTGAAGCATTCATGCGCGCACTTGACGGCGCGGGCAAGTCTCCTAAGGGCGTTGACGACTGTCCAATCTTGATTGAGAACACCGCCGGTGCTGGTGGCACCGTTGGCAGGAGCTTCGATGAGATTGAAGCAATGATCAATGCGTGTGGAAAAGATGAACGACTCGGACTCTGTATTGACACTCAACACCTCTGGGCGAGTGGATTCGATTTCTCAACACTTGAGGGAGCGAAGCAATTGGTGAAAGAAGTTGATTCACGCATTGGCATGGACCGACTCAAGTGTTTCCACCTCAATGACTCAAAGATTGAACTCGGCGGCAACAAAGACCGCCACGCAAACATTGACGAGGGAACCATTGGTTCAAAGGGTCTCGCTGCACTTATGGGGCACCCAAAGATCCGCAACATTCCAATGCTGCTCGAAGTTCCTGGCGACGGAGACGGACCACGCGCTGTGGACGTAAAAAAAGCTGAGAAGACCTACGCACAGGGACTTGCGATGTACGGGGTTAGCGCAAAACCTACAAGTTCAAAAGTAAAGTCTGTAACGAAGAAGGCTGCACCTAAAAAGGCTGCCGCCGTTAAGAAGCCTGCAACAAAGAAACCAGCAGTCAAAAAAGCTGCTGTCAAAAAAACGACCAAGAAGAAGTAGAAGGAACGTCATGAGTGAATTTCGCACTGAATCAGACACCATGGGGACAATTGAAGTTCGTAGTGACCGCTACTGGGGGGCACAGACCGAGCGCAGCCTTCACCACTTTGAGATAAGTGACGAGACAATGCCACCAGCGCTAATTCGCTCATTTGGAATTTTGAAGTCAGCCTCGGCGCAGGTCAATGAAGCCCTTGGAAAACTAGACAAGGAAAAGTCCTCGCTTATTCAGCGTGCTGCTGCAGAAGTAATTGATGGGACACTCATGGATGAGTTCCCACTTCGTATTTGGCAAACTGGTTCTGGAACACAGACGAACATGAACGTAAACGAAGTCATTTCTAACCGTGCCATTGAAATGGCTGGAGGAGTAATGGGTTCAAAGAAGCCAGTGCATCCAAATGACGACGTCAACATGTCTCAGTCATCGAACGACACATTCCCAACAGCAATGCACATTGCAGCCGTTGTAGAAATCACAGACCGACTAATTCCATCAGTGAAGCGACTTCGTGATGCACTTGACGTCAAGGCGAAGGCCTACGTAAACGTCACAAAGATTGGCCGCACTCACCTAATGGATGCAACACCGCTTACCTTGGGTCAAGAGTTCTCCGGGTACGTTTCTCAGCTTGATGCTGACCTCGAGCGCTTGCAGCTCATTCTTCCTGGCCTCTACGAACTTGCAGCAGGAGGCACCGCTGTTGGAACAGGTCTAAACACCCACCCAGAGTTTGGCGACCGTGTTGCTAAGGCCATTGCCAAGATGACGGGAAAGCCGTTCATTACTGCGCCAAATAAGTTCGCTGCGCTTGCGGCTCACGATGCCTTGGTGTTTGCCCATGGCGCGATTAAGACGCTTGCTGCGAGTCTCACGAAGGTCGCCGACGACCTTCGTTGGCTCGGCTCTGGTCCACGTTCAGGACTCGGAGAGCTGCAACTTCCTGAGAACGAACCAGGCAGTTCAATCATGCCTGGAAAGGTAAACCCAACTCAGTCTGAAGCAATGATCATGGTGAGCATTCAGGTGTATGGAAATGACGCCGCAATTGGCATTGCTGGAGCCCGAGGAAACTTGGAACTCAATGTCTGCAAGCCAGTGATCATTCATAACTTCTGTAATTCAATTGACCTACTCACTGATGCTTGTGACCGGTTCCGTGAATTCTGTGTTGAAGGCCTTGAGCCTGACTACGAGCAAATTAAGAATCATCTCAATAACTCACTAATGCTCGTTACTGCACTGAATCCGATCATTGGTTACGACAAGGCTGCTCAAGTGGCCAAGAAGGCTCATAAGGAGCGTCTGACGTTACGTGAATCTGTGGTGGCACTCGGCTTCATGACGGGTGAAGAGTTCGACAGGGCCGTAGTCCCAGAGGACATGACTCACCCTTAAAGTCGTAGACTCGAAATGAGCACTTGGGGAGTACAGAAGTTGAAACCAAAGAATAAATCAATGCCTGACTGGCGATCAATTTGCCCATTGAGTTCAGCTCTTGACGTCTTCGGTGATAAGTGGTCACTTCTGATTATTAGAGATTTGGCCATGTATGGAACAAGAACCTACTCAGAGTTCTTGAATGCGCCTGAAAAGATTTCTACAAATATTTTGGCTTCTCGACTCAAGACGTTGGAGGAATTTCTCTTGATCGAGCATGTAAATTCTGATGCTTCGTCACGTGGTAATCCGTACAAGCTCACCGAGAGCGGAGTGGATCTACTTCCTGTTGGAATTGCGTTCAGAGTGTGGGCTCTAAAATACTTACCAGAATTTCACGAAAATCTTTCCGATTTCCCAGTAATTATAAAGTAATTACCTACCTGCGATTACTTTCTGGAAAAATTTGGTAATTACTTCCGTCGCCTCTTCAGGAGCCTCGAGCAAGTCCGCGTGTCCAATATCTGGAAATTCATACAATGTTGCAATATTCGGCAACGCTGCAGCAATTTGTCGTGCGCTGTACCCAGATGGAGCGAGGTCAGGCGGTGTCATGATGTCGTGCGTTCCATTTGTCATTAACAATGGACTCTTGATGTTCTTGATTAACGGTTCAAGATCCATGTTTTCCATTGCGAAGCAAGCTTGACGAACTGTGTACGGATCATTCATTGCGACAAGGTTTCGAACTGCATCGAAAGTGCCCGGGTTCTCTTCCAAGAATGTTGCGCCAACTGCCTGAATTGTTACCAAGTCTGACAACTCATAGATCGGCATACTGTCGCTCATGTTTCGCCAGTTTCGAAATAAAGTTTTACGGTGAACATCAGGCCGTGCAAAAGCACAGTCCGCGCAGCCAGCAATCATTCGATCTGGGTAAAGAGATGCAAACGCAAGGGTGACCATTCCTCCCATTGAGGTTCCATGAATAAAAACCTTGTCAATGCCAAGTGCGTCAAGAAGCCCCGCGCCCTCATGCGCCCAGCGCTCAACGGAGTGATTGATAATTGGTCGATCAGATTGTCCGTATCCGGATGCGTCAAAACTAAGTAGTCGGAAGTTCTTTCTAAATCCGTCATTAACGCTGTTGAAATTATGACGACCAAAAAGTGATCCACCGAATTGGAGAATTAGTGGCTTGTCCTCTGGACCAGTGAACTCGTAGTACAACTTGTTTGAATTGACTTCAATAAACGGCATTCGCCCCCCTCAAATAAAATTTCACTCATAACCTACAACTATTTGCCATTGGTTAATGAGTATTTGAGTCGATTGTGAATGTCATCAATTAACTGGGAGTCCCCAAAGTGGCATCCACTTGGACAAGTCCTTCTCCAGCGGCAATGCACCACCAAGAAATGACTGAACACGTAATTCAAACTCATTGTCACGAGTCTCTTCGCCAGTTGGGGAGAACGGGTAGTACGTTCCACGCTTAAAGAGATACACCATTCGAAGCGACCCTTGCCCCGGAGCAGTTACTGGTTTAAATGCAAACACAGCGCAGAGCATGTGCGTACCAAGTCCATTTTCATCAAGTACCGATGCGCATTTGTGTAGCTGGGTGGTTAATGCTTCAGGATCGGTGTTGCCCACGATGACCCATTTGAAACCCAAGTCGTCAGTTGAAAGAGCTGTTGGATTAATTTTTAGCATTGCCACTAGCTCTTCATCGGTGTGAACGACGCCTTCGGAGGTCAATGATTTAAAGCAGATGCCCGCAACACCAGATGGGACTAGTTGAAGTTCTTCTTTTAGAACGGCGAAGGACTTCGGGGCCGCAAGTAAAAATTCGAGGTTTGGCTTAACTGGCTTTGGTTTCCCAAAGAGTGCGGTGCGAAGACTCACTGGCCGTTTAGCTCGCGCTCAATCTTGTTCAACTGGTCAAGTCGCTTCTGCAGACTTGGGTGTGTTGAGAATAGTGCCGAAGCCCCACCACCCGAAAGTGCCGGAGCGAAGAAGAACGCGTTCATGCCTTCAGCCTTTCGAAGGTCAGTACGTGGAATTTTTCCCATGTCGCCGGTGATGTGCACGAGGGCGCTGGCGAGCAGTTGCGGCTTGCCAATGAGGATCGCACCTGAGCGGTCAGCTGCGAGTTCACGGTACCGAGATAGTGACATAGTCAGAAGAAACGCTACGAAACCAATAACCATTGAAACAAGCATTGTGGCAATTTCGAGAAGCACAATGTTCTCACCGTTGTTGTTATTTGAGTTTCCACCGCCACCGAGCATTGCGCCCCACATGGCCATTCGTGAAACTAGACCTGCCAACATCCCAACACCTGAAGCCACGGTCATAACTGCGACGTCACGGTGCGCAACGTGGCTAATTTCGTGGGCGAGAACAGCTTCGAGCTCGTCACTGCTGAGGCGGTGCATGATCCCTCGAGTCACGCAAACAACTGCATGGTTGGGGTTTCTGCCGGTTGCGAAGGCATTAGGCAGGTCCATTTCGGCGACGCCAACCTTGGGTTTCTTCATGTTTGCAAGCTGGCAGAGGTGGTCAACAATCTTGTGAAGTTCTGGCTCTTCTTCAGGCGTCACTTCGTGGGCGTGCATTGAGAACATGGCGATCTTGCCGGAAAAGAAGTACTGCCCGTAGAGCATTGCGCCACAGAAGATTGAAGTAACCACAATTGAAATGCCAAGTTGGATCATTACCACTGCGATAATTATGTACAAGAACATAAGACCAACAACAGTGATCATCATTCGAACACTGAGCCCGTGGTCGGGGCGGATGTTTGAATCAGCCATGTATTTCCTCCGTTAACTGCTTAGAGCCTTTTGTTACCTAACCAGCCTAGGACGATTGGTATTGGAATTCATCCAGCAAAAGTCGCTGAATTACTGGAAGAAAATTAATTTCTTGGTAAGTCGCGGTCTTGTGCGCCAGCTTGAGCGGCGAGTTCTTGTCGGTACGCTTCGAGCGCAACGCTTAGCTTCTCGTCATTCGTGCTCAAAATTCTGGCCGCCAAAATTCCTGCGTTCGTTGCACCATTAATTGCCACCGTGGCGACGGGAACTCCTCGGGGCATTTGGACAATTGATAGAAGTGAATCCATTCCGTCGAGGCGAGCCAGTGCAACAGGGACACCAATAACTGGCAAGGTCGTCACTGCAGCGAGCATTCCCGGCAAGTGCGCAGCGCCTCCAGCACCAGCAATGAGAACTTTTAATCCACGTTCTTTGGCGCTAAGCCCGTATTCGACCATTGCTTCTGGAGTGCGATGAGCTGAAACAACATTTATCTCGTACTCAATTCCAAATTTTTCAAGAATTGTTGCGGCGTCTGACATCACTTCGTGATCAGACGAACTACCCATAACTATGCCTACGACTGGGCTCATAGAGGCACCTCAACAACTTTCGTTCCGTAAGCAGCAGCAGCGTTCCAGCCCGCCATGTATGTATTCATTTGCACCAGGCCAACAACAGTTACGTGACCAAGTTTACGGTCAGGCTTCCATTCTTTGGCGTAGTCGTGAACGTTAACGTTCTCGAGTGCTGCAGCAATTTCTGGAGTTGTTGGCTTGTCACCACCAATGATATTCACCATGATTGCGTAGTTATTGGTTGGCTCAATTGATCCAAGTTCCTGACCGGTTACTGCGAGTAAGTGATTTTGAAACTGGCTAGTTTTGGTTCCCTCAATAGTCCAGTGCCCTGAGTTGTGTGGGCGAAGTGCAACTTCATTGATGACGAGGCCCTCTTCAGTTACAAAAAATTCAATTGCACAGATTCCAATTACATCCAGCAGCTGAGCGATCTGTTCGCTGAGCAACTTAGCCTGAGTTGCAAAATCATCAGACGCGTGTGAGGGATAGCGCGTTTCAATGCACATACCGTCGCGCTGCACGGTTGTGACGAGTGGGTAGGTAATAACGTTTGCGTTGACGTCTCTGACAATTTGTAAAGCCACTTCACCATTGAGCTCAAGTCGTTCTTCAATGAGCACAGGGCCGCTAGCGGAGAGTTCCTTGATCGCAGAAAATGTTTCGTTCTTGTCCTTGGGAAACAGAACACCTCGTCCGTCGTATCCACCAATTGAGGTCTTTATGACTGGTTCGGTTTCTAGTTCATCGAGGAAAGCGCGCAGGGCGGGGTCTTCTATTGATGCGACCACGAGAAATTTCGGCACAGGAAGGCCTGCTTTTTTGAATTCTTGACGTTGAAATGCTTTGTCAACTGAATATCGAAGTGCATTTGAACTAGGTCGAACTACGATGCCATTTTTTTCAAGTTCAGCAATTTGTTCGAGGTCAATGAGTTCATGATCAAAGGTGACAACGTCAACTCTCTGGGCAAATTGGGTAAGAGCGGCAGCGTCTTTTGCGTCGCCTACTGATGCCTCATGGCATGTAGCTACGGCGCAGTCCTCCATAGAAGTAGCGAGAACGCTCAGTTCAACGTTTACCGATTCAGCGGCTTCACCCATCATTCGAGCTAATTGGCCGCCACCGATAACACCGACGCGGACAGGGGATGTAGGTTGTGAGTTGCTTGGCACACTAGAAACGCTAGCAATCCTGGAGGGGTACAAGAAATGCGTATTGCAATTGGACTAAATACTGAAGGTTCGCTCGCGAGCACCATTGAACGAGCCAAAGAGCTCAGAAACTTGGGATTTGAATCTCTCTGGGCATCACAGATCTTTGGTCCAGACACTTTGACAGTCTTTGCGGTTGTTGGCCGAGAAGTCCCAGACGTTGATTTAGGGACAGCTGTTGTGCCAATCCAGCCACGGCACCCATCGATGCTCGCCGCCCAAGCGCGCACTGTTCAAGAATCAATCGGCGGGCACCTCACCCTCGGCATTGGTTTGTCACACCAAATAGTGGTCGAGAGTCTCTGGGGACTTCCTTTTGACCGCCCTGCTACGTACATGCACGAATACCTCGACGCGTTGATGCCAATGCTCCGTGGTGAGACGGTAATGGCTCAGGGTGAGCGAATCAAGGTTATTTCTATGGACTCTGTTGGCCCAAAAGAAACACGCGTGCCTAGCGTGATTGTTGCGGCGCTCGGGCCAAGAATGCTGGAACTCGCTGGAACGTACACTGACGGAACAGCGCTCTGGATGACAGGTCCTAAGACTGTTGCTTCACACATCAAGCCACTTATTGATGAAGCTGCTGCGAAAGCTGGACGTCCGAGACCGCGAATTGTGTGCGGACTTCCAATCAGTGTCACGAGTGACATTGCAGGAGCGAGCGCCAAGATGAATAAAGAGCTCGAGGTGTATCCAACACTTCCGAGTTACGCCGCAATGATGAAGCGTGAAGGTGCTGAACAACCTTCCGACCTGGCGCTAATGGGGTCTAAGCAACAGGTGCTTGAGCAACTGAATGAACTTGGAGCATCTGGTGTGACAGAGTTCAATGCACAGGTCACAGGCACTAAGGATGAAATTGAAGCAACGTACGCGGTGCTGCTCGAGTTTTCTTCTAAATAATTACATTGGGGCGCGGGTGTGCTTGAACTCGTTGAGCTCAGGCT
>CAIKFN010000170.1 GCA_903826715.1 uncultured Actinomycetes bacterium | reverse complement strand
TGCGTTCATCATCGAAGCACGAAAGGTCGCCCTTTGATCCTCCACCACGCACGAGACAGATGATGTCAACGCCGTGCGCATCAAGTGCTTGAATAGCGCTCACGATTTGTGGGGGTGCTGTGTCACCTTGCACAGCAGTTTTTACCAAAGTGATTTCGAAGCCGTATCCAGAATTGAGAAGTTGGCCAGTGAAGTCGCTGTAACCCTCAGTGCCTGGGCTCGCCACAAGTCCAACGCGAAGCGGAACAGGTGGAACAACTGTTTGCTTGTTCGCATCAACAACGCCTTCGGCGTGAAGTTTCTTAATTAAATCTGCACGACGTTTTGCAGCGTCCCCGAGAAGTCCCTCGACGTCGACCTGCATAATTGTGAATCCGATTTTTCCTTGCGGTGCATAAACATCTACGTACCCGAGAAAGTTAACGACCATTCCTTCTTTCAGGGTTATGCCGTCTTCAGAGAGTTTGCGCTTCAGTGATCCCCACGGTCCCTGCCAGCAATGAGTGCCAAGCATTGGTCGTCGTGCATCTGAGGGAGAAGATCCTGCGTCAACGAGGTCGATGTAGACGTGGCCCTTTTCGTAGACCTTCGCGATTTCGCCCCTGACCCACTGAGGGTTGCGCTTGCCGTAGGCCGATTCCAATTGAGCGGTCAAGAGTTCATAGAACTCTCCCACCTCGTGGATATGGGTATCGGTTGAAATTTCGTCAGGAACCACGAGGCGAGGCTACCTGCCCCCAGTAACAAAAAGATGCCTCTTGAGGTTTTTGCCCTGATGTGTCAGAATTGATGCGGATAGTGAGAGGACTGGGTAGCCGCATTACTTGGCAACAAGTAGTGAGGAAAGTCGGGGCTCCATAGGGCAAGGTGCTCGCGAATAGTGAGTCACGGTGACGTGCAGGACAGTGCCACAGAGAACAGACCGCCGATGGCTTAGGCAACTAAGTACAGGTAAGGGTGAAACGGTGCGGTAAGAGCGCACCAGTATCTTGAGCGATTGAGATAGCTAGGTAAACCCCACCCGGAGCAAGATCAAACGTGGGAGCGCGTGGCCCGCATGTTCTGGAAACAGGACACTCCCGAGGTAGATCGCTTAGATGGATGGCTACCCATCCTTCCGCAAGGAAGGTGGACAGAACCCCGCTTACAGGTCGTCTCACTATCCACCCGCAAGGGTTTGTTGGCCCATCAAAGGCTCGTAGGCTTATCATCGTGTCAGACCTTCTACGCGGTGAAGAAATTCTTGCCTGTGTGCATAAAGTCGCCCTAACAAGAGGCGCTCCGTTTGACTTCGATCGCTCCCCTTCCAGTCCTGAAATGGAAAAACGAAGAAGAGATGCTGAGTCACTCAGGAATTCAGTACTAAATGAGATAGCCGCGAATACCCCTGGAACAGTAGAAGCTCGAAGTGTTGACGAGACCGAAGCGCTGATGCTAAGTGGTGCAGAAGTAATTCTTCGCCCGCGCTTGAGAGATGACATTGTTGGCAAGCGTCGAGCAAACGTGAACATTCTGGTTCGTGTTGGAAGAGAAAATGAGAAGTACATCTACGCACCAGTTCTGGTGAAGAATAACGAAATAATTGAGACTGCCGTTACACGCAGAATTCTTGAAGGCTCGCTTACAAAACTTCAACCAGGCGACGCCACATACACCAATGGTGTTGGACCAAGATCGAATCAAACCGTGCAGCGAAACGGCATTGTTTTAGCTCACGCCACCAGAGTGCTGCAGTCACTCGGACATGGAGACGCCAGCGCACGCGTTGGAATGATTGACCGTAACCACAGACTGTGGTGGTTTGAGCTAAATGCCAGTGACTTCGCAAGATTTAATTTGAGTACGTACGAAGAGTTTTATCAACAACGACTTAACGTGCTGAACGGCCACGAGAAATGGCTCGCTGGCGAAGGCGAATTTCCAACGAAGCCTTTTTGGCACCGTGAATGCTTGGACTGTGAATTTGCGAGTCACTGCGAACCAGCGTTGCAAAAAATCGATGATGTTTCGCTAACGCGGTTCTCAAAGGTTGAAGAACAGCTCGCCCTGCACGAACTTGGCATCGACACCAGGGCACAGCTCGCACGGCTTGACCCCAAGCGCGCTCGTCAAGCAAAGAACAAAGTGCTAAATCCCACCGAGCAGTATCCGATTGAAGATTACTTAGCCAAGTCAGTTGAAAAACTCGACGATCTCATTTACCGAGCTCGAGCCCACGTTCGTGGCAGTTACCTACGAATTGTTGACGCAGACAAAATGAGTTGCCCTACCGCAGACGTTGAGGTTGACATTGACATGGAGAGCTACGACGATGCGACGTATTTATGGGGCGCGAGTGTGACATTGAATGCTCATGTTGAAGGCATCGAGCCCGGATACCGTGCATTTGTTGAATGGGGCGAACTCACCGGCGAAGCGGAAGCGAAAATCTTCCAAGAATTCTGGCAGTGGCTGAGTGACCTTCGAGAAAAATGTGCCGCACAAAGTCTCACCATTGCGGGGTACTGCTTCTGGGCCCAAGCAGAAGATGGTGCCATGAACCGTGCTGTTGAGAACCCACTGCCGGGTGGACCAACGCCAGTCGACTTACAGTCATTTCGTTCTCAATCTCCAGCGCAGTGGATTGATATGCACGACATTGCTAAGCAGCAAATTCAAACTGAAGGACCACTCGGGCTCAAGCAACTTGCGGTCGCCGCTGGGTTTCATTGGCGTGACGAGAATCCGAGTGGTGAGGCGTCAATGCTCTGGTACGAAGTGGCACGAAACGAAAATTCACAAGGCAATGCATCTCGCCAGCGACTTCTTGAGTACAACGAAGACGATTGTCGGGCCACGAAGGCCCTGCGCGACTGGCTAAATGATGGCGCTAAGTCACTTCCCCATCGAGACGACCCTCTCTAACATCTCATTAGCATTGAGCAGTGACCCCGTTTCGTAAAAGCGCTCAACTCCTTGGTGCACTCAATGCATTTGTGGGACTGACGCTTTCGGTTTTAATCGCTATTGCATTAAACAATCTCGCCACGCAAAAACTCTGCAATGGAATTTTGCTGCTCGTCATTGTTCTGGTCATTCGTACAGTCGTAAGTTTCGCCAGCGAAGAATGGGGATATGCCACCGCGCGAACCGTTCGCGATCAATGGCGCTCTGGACTTACGCGTCACTTATCAATTCCTAGATTTAGCGGTGACCGTAGTCGTGCTGATCTGGCTCAAGCAATTGATCACGCTTCAGAGGGTCCTCTTCTTGATCTACTGCTAACCAGTGCCCAGCTGAGCTTGCTTGGTATTGGAGTCGTGTTCTGGTCAGTTGGTTGGCTAAGTAGCGCAATCATTGTTGTGCTACTTCTACTTGCAGTCCCGTTCTACATTCGTGCAGGGAAACAAAGTGCCGAAATAAGTAGTGACTACAACCATCGTCGTGCAGTTCTTGAATCGCGACAGCTCGAACTGCTTGACCATGCGGTGGAGCTTCGTGGACTCGGTGCCGTTGCTTACGGCTCCAATGAAATTGGAGCTATTTCTGATTCAGAACACAAGATTGCCTTGCGTGCAATTCGTGTTGCTCTCGGTTCTTCGCTCGTAACTGAATTCATTAGTGGTGTGAGCATTGGTCTTGTCGCGATGGTGGTTGGGTTCGGTCTACTAAATGGAACAATTCATCTTCAACACGCACTCATTGCTGTTCTGGTTACCAGTGAGATCTTCAGCCAAGTGCGACGCTACGGGTCTGAATTTCACCGTAGAGAAAATGCCGTGCAATCAATTGCCCTGCTAACACTTAGTGACCCGGTGCTTGGTTCGCCGTCAACAAGTGCGCTACTACGAGCTTCAAAGCTCGTGACGCATGTGAACTCGACTCCCTTCGAATCAGTGCTACTCCCTGGAAGCCAACTTCTCATTACAGGTACATCTGGAAGTGGAAAGACATCGCTCTTGCACACACTTCTAGGTTGGCTTTCTCCCACTCACGGTGAAGTTGAACTTTCTGCAGACCGAATTGGTTTCGTCTCTCCTAACAGTGGACTGCTTTCAGGGTCACTGTGGGAAAACTTGACGTTGGGAGAAAATCACGACCGACTCAAGGTGGCGCAGTTACTGAGTGACCTGGGCCTTGACGAAAATCGTTTCGGTGATTTAGATGGACTGCTGCTCGCTGATGGACGTGGCATTAGCTCAGGCGAACAAGTGCGTCTCGTACTAGCAAGAACGCTTCTTGCAGACCCGCAGCTAGTGCTACTTGACGACATTGCGGGGCTACTTGACGCAGCGTCAAAGCAAAATGTCCAAAATGTTCTCGCTCGCTATTCGAACATTGCAATTATTGAAGCAACGGTCGACAATCCAATCCTTACTAATCCAAGCGACCGCTTCGAGGTTCGATCATGAGAAGCGAACTCGAACGACTCGCCAGGTGGCTTAAGCGCGCCCGGCCGAGCCGTGGTGCACTTATTCGTGCGCTACTGAGCAACTTGATTGCATCTATTACGAATGTTGGTCTACTCGTGGGAGCAGTTGGGCTACTTGTTGAGAGCTCTCACCGACCCGGCCTGAAGGCAGTGGGTGGCGCATTGATTGTTATTGAACTACTGGCGTTTCTTCGTTCTCCAATTCGTTTTAATGAGCGACTCAGCTCTCACCACCTTGGCTTTCAAGCCGTTTCACAGTGGCGTCGTTGGTTGGTTCGTACCGTTGGCACATGGAACTACTCACGCTGGCGCTCGTACGCCACGGGTGACCTCCTCGAGCGTTCACTGCACGACACCGACGAGCTACAAGATCTTTGGCTCAGATTCTTCATCCCACTTTCTGGCGCGCTATCTACTGCCGTTATCGCTGACGTAATTATTGGGTTTCTTCCCCCTCACGGGCACTGGTGGGGCTTTGCTGGCGCACTACTTGGCTGGCAGTTACTGGGGCTCTTTTGTCTTCTCGCTAATGTCGGGCCACTGATTCTTGCTGACCGCGTGCTTCGAACCGCCAGGAGCTCCTACCGAGCAACACTTCTAGAGCTGGGCGCTGTAACCCCTGAACTCTCACTGCTCGGATTTGAGCACTACGCCAACTCACTCAGCACGCGCTCAAGGCAGTCGCTCGCAATGGCGGAATCTGTTGCTCGACGTCGTCGCCGTGTCACTTCTCTTATTCCGCTTCTTGGAACATCAGGAATGCTGCTCACCCTCTACGCGCTACACCCACGTAGCAGTTCGCTCTGGATTGTTGTCGTTGCACTGCTTTGTTTCTCTTCGTATGACGGCCTCACAGGAGTGCGACACGCAGTTGATGTGGCCGTTGCCATTAGCGGGGCCGGCGAACGCTTAGAAAGCCTGGATAAAGACCTCTACGAGGGTGAGACTGACTTCCCTAGTACGTACGAAATTGAGCTGCGCAATGTTTCATTACAAGAAAGTGGCAAAACGCTACTTCGCGATGTGTCGCTACAAATTCCTAGCGGGCGCAAAGTCGCAATCACAGGTCAGTCGGGTGTTGGAAAGTCAACGCTACTGAGAGCTGTCGCATCACTCGAGAACATAAGCGACGGCGTAATCACAATTGGAAATGTTCCACTCTTCGAAATAGATGAAGAACAAGTGCGCGAGCATCTCACCTACATGCCAAGTAACCCAGGGCTGCTTCGTGGGTACGCAGTAGACGTAATTGGACTTGGCCGCACCCCACAACGCAGTGCCCTAGAGGATTTAGCTGGTGTGAGCATTGACGCCACGCCGTCAACTAAGTGGGAGGACTTGTCTCGTGGTGAAAAGCAGCGCGTCGCAGTAGTGCGCTCCATGGTCACTGCACCAAACATCATAGTTTTGGATGAGCCGACCAGCGGACTTGGAGACGCAGAGACTCATCAGGTTCTTGAACTTTTGTCGTCAACTTCTGCAACGGTTATTGTCGCCACTCATGACCCTCTGGTCATGCAGTGGTGCGATGATGTCTATGAACTGAGTAACAACCAGCTTCGAAGCATTTAGCCGTTGACTGTGGAGGCACTTCGCTCAGAGTAACGATTCCCAACCACCTTGTCGCGAGGAACAGTCGCTTCAAGGGCCGCAATTTCATCGTCACTCAAAACAATGTCGAGTGCTCTAACGTTTTCACGTAACCATTTGCGTCGCTTCGTTCCGGGGATTGGAACGATGTCGTCACCCTTGGCAAGAACCCAAGCGAGTGAGAGCTGTGCCAAAGTGACACCTTTTTCGCTTGCGATTTGATCCATAGCCATAACAAGTTTCTTGTTTTCTTCTCTTGCTTCACCGCTGAAACGTGGGTATGTGTTTCGGAAATCTTTTTCGCCAGACCCAACTGCATCAACATCATTCGTTAAGAAACCACGGCCGAGTGGGCTGTAGGCAACGAAACCAATGCCGAGTTTGCGACACATGGCAAGAACACCGTCTTCAGGGTCACGTGTCCAAAGTGAATACTCGCTCTGCACTGCAGACATTGGGTGCACTGCGTGAGCTTTTTCAATTGTCTGCGCAGATGCTTCAGAGATTCCGAGGTAACGAACTTTTCCAGCTTCAACGAGTGACTTCATTGCTCCCCACGTTTCTTCAATTGGAACGGTGCGGTCTACACGGTGTTGATAGTAAAGATCGATGTAGTCAACGCCAAGACGCTTAAGTGAGTCATCACAGCTCTTAAGGACATATTCGGGCTTACCATTAACTCCGAGGAACGAACCGTCATCGCCTCGCTCGTTACCAAACTTTGTAGCGAGGACAACTTCGTCACGTCGACCAGCGACTGCTTTTCCAACAAGAATTTCATTTTTGTACGGGCCATACATGTCTGCGGTGTCGATAAAATTAATCCCGAGATCAAGTGCTTCATGAATTGTGGCGGTTGATTCAACGTCGTCACCAACTCCGTAGAACTCACTCATACCCATGCAGCCAAGTCCCTGCGCCGAAACCTTGAGCCCCTGACCAAGTGTGCGATTTTTCATAATTACTCCATGTGAATATGCTCACAAACCCATGTTTGCAAGGTGATTTAATAACCTTACAGGCTGAGGAACCATTATTTTTTAAGTATTGGCTGGGGGAGCCAAACACGCTGGTCCGTCTGCTCATTACTGGGCAGGCGGACTTCGTTGTGTAAGGACCCTAGGGTGGTTTTATGAATGACACTGAGATTCACGCTGAAGTACCACAGCAGTCGAAGCCACTACTCAGAGGTTGGATTCATTTAGTCGGAGTTTTTGTTCTTCTTGGGACTTCCCCACTTCTCATTGGTCGAGCTCAGAACTGGACGCAGGTTATTTGGGTTTGTTGTTTTATCTTCGGCGTCGCATCAATGATGACAACGAGTGCGCTCTTTCACCGAGTCAATTGGTCGCCGTCAAAACGACGTGCGTGGCGACGTGCTGATCACTCAACTATCTTCCTCGCAATAACCGGTAGCTACGCCGCAATTTCTGGACTCACCATGCACGGCACAATCCGACTTGTGTTGCTGATTGTTATTGGATCAGGTGCCGTGATTGGCATCACCATACGTCAACTCGCGCTCGACACCCCTAAATGGGTAAACACGCTTCCCTACCTTGTAGTTGGCTGGGCCGCAGTTGGCGTAATGCCACAAATCTACCGAGGCGGCGGACAGACTGTTTTTCTTTTAGTTGTTGCTGGCGGCATTGCGTATTCAATTGGTGCGATCTTTTATGGCACTAAGTGGCCAAAGTTGTCTCCGCGCGTATTTGGCTACCACGAGCTTTTTCATTCCCTGACCATTGTTGGAGCGGGTTTGCACTTCTGTGCGGTGTACCTTGCGCTTCGTTAACGAGGCTCAGGCAACATATTGAAGTGAACAAGTAGTGGTGTTCTACGACGCACAAATACTTGTGTCATTGATCCGTTGTGAAGCTGAGTTCTAAACGCCAGTGAGCTATCTGCACCGAGTGACCATCCAACAGCTGACTTAATTGGTGATACGTGACTCACGATTGCGAGGTGCTCTCTTGGATTATGAAGCAAGCTAGTTTCATCTTCCAGCAGAGCATTCAACTGCGCATGCACTCTCGCATCAACTGACGCTAAGGACTCTCCGCCACCGAGGGCAAACGTTGTATCGCTTTCGAAGGTCTTCCACTCTTCTGGGGTCACAACACTGAGCGGGCTTCCATCAAGTGAGCCGTAGTCAACTTCAATAAAGTCATGATTAATCTTCGCTTCAAGGTGTGGCATGGCAAGTGCAGCTGTGTTGCGTGCACGGCTAAGTGGTGAGGACCACACTTCTTTCACATTGGTGAGAAATGGAACAAGCGCACGAGCTTGGCTTTCACCGAGTTCAGTGAGTTCAGGGTCACTTCTACCTACGAGCAAGTTTTGTGCATTCGTCGTAGTTTGACCGTGGCGAATAAGAATTATCACGGCAGCAGCAATCTTCCACATTCAGGACAGGCCATGAACGTGTCCTGTGGCTGCGCTTTCCAGCGATCAAAGTCGAGCGGTGAAAGTTCAATACGACAGCCATCACACCTGCCGTTATCTACTTGCGCCGCACCTGAGATCCCCACACGCTTGTGTGCTGTTTCGTAGGTTTTTAGAAGCTCTGATGGCACTTGAACAGCACACTCTTGTCTAGAAGAGCGCAGTGAGATGATTTCCTCGTCCAAGGTCGCCTGGAGACTAACTATCTGTGCTTGAAGTTCTGCGCGTCGTTCCATTTTTGGTTGCGCTGCAGCCTTAATGTTCTCAACTGACTGGTCGAGAGGTTCTAATTCAAGAAATGCTTCAAGTTCCAAATCTTCTGCTTTTGAGAGCAGTTCACGAACATGCTCAATCTCAGTTTGCAGCGCACCAAGTTCTCGAGCATTCGCTGTTGAACTATCAAGTTTTGCCTGAATGTCGTGTGAGCGTTTACGCAGCTTCTCGGCGCCATCTTGCAACTCGGAGTATTTCTTTTGAATAGGTGCTTGGTCAACTTGTGCTTGCTTCAGTGAAGCGACCAGTGAGCGCAGTTCTTCTTCCAAAGTGATCAGTTCGGCCATTTCGGGCAAGTGATTGCGCTGCGCAATGACGCGCTCAACCCAGCGGTCTGCTTCCATGAGAGCTCGAAGTGTTGTTGTGTCGCTCACGTAGTTAGTTTGGCACGTTCTAACTCGTACCACTGTCCCAGTTTGCCCAGTGCTGGGGCTAATGCTGGCTCACAGCGCTGCTGTGCTGCATCGAAGTCGAACCAGTAGACCTCTGGGCTTTCACCTTCTGGCGGGTTTGGATCGTCAGGAGCGCTCAGGAGCACGTAGCGAAGGTCGTAGTGCGTGTGGCCACGCGGGCCCGGGTGGACATCAACGTGAAACAAGTTGGGTGGATCTAAGTGACGCGTTACAAGTCCTGTTTCTTCGAGGGTCTCGCGAAGTGCAGCGTGCAGCGTGCTTTCGCCGGCGTCAACGTGTCCACCGGGTTGCACCCAGATTTGAAGTTTGCGATGAAGATGCAAAATAACCCCACGCTCAGAAACAACAAACGTGGAAGCCGTTATGTGATGATCATTCGCCTCTTCATCAAAAAGATCTCCATCCCAGGTAAGGCGCTCTAGGGTCTGGACAATTGAACTCTTCTCTCGCTCATCGACCGGATCAATCAACAGGATTTTTGAGCGTAATTCTTCAGCTGTAGTCATTATTGATTTTCAAGCAAGCGCTGCACCGACGGCGGAAGTTCAATTTCACCTGTAGCCATTGCGCCATCAGTATTTGGCACTGGTTCGCCAAAGACTAACTTCGAAGGAATTGTCCCCGACCAGATTGGAAGGTCAACGTCGTACTCAAAGTCTTCAGTAGGGCCAGCAGAAATTTTTGCTGATGCTTCATTGATTTCAACCGCAAGAACAAACGTAAGGTGTAGTTCTCGTTCGTTCATGGGGCGCACTTCATCAGCTCTGCCTGGAAGAATTGCGTCTACAAACATGTCGAGGCACTTGCGCTTCTCTTCTAAGTCAGTTACTTCAGTAACAGGACCAAAGATCACCACTGATCGGTAAGCAATCGAGGACTCAAAGCCACTTCGCGCCAGTCGCAGGCCGTCATAGTGCGTCACGGTGACGAATGCTTCGCCCGAGACAAGGACTGACTTCATAATTGCATTCGACTGGCTGCCATGGAGATACAGCGTTGATCCTTTTCGAGCATGAAGCGTTGGAAGGGCCATTGCCTTTTCACCAACTATTCCTGCAACGTGACACATGCGTGCTTCATCAAGAATGGTGTGAATTATTTTTTCGTCGTAATTCGCTTTTTTAGGCAAACGAGTCACCCGAGTATGTTCTCCTGGTCCTAATGTTTTGTTGCTCATTGACGCATCTCCCCACCAAAGAATGTTCGAGTCATTCCCGCAACTTCAACATTCTTTTCGAACAAACGCGAATACATAAGTCCACCTCGTGCAGAGGCTTGGCGCACAGTGAGTGTTGGAGAACCGGTTTTATCCACCCACCATGGTGCAATCGCACACATTGCACTTCCAGTTACTGGATCTTCCGCAAGTCCGAGTCGAGGAGCAAATACTCGGACTGAAACATCCGCATCTGGCCCACCAACGCAGGCGGCGATAATCAATGACGCCGGAATCAAGAACAAGCTCATTGGATCAACGTCGAGACTGCAGAGAGTCTCGTAGTCCTCGACAACTGCAACAAGGCTCGAAGCACCAGCCTGAAAGGCTTCGCTCACTGGACCAAGCGCGCCGCCAAGTACTTTTGGATCAACTGGTTCAATGTACGTGCGAGGAAGGTCAATGCCGAGTAGTCCTTCACGTAGCCTGCGCCCAGAAAGAACTCCTGAGCGAGTTTGGAAATAAAACTCTCCCCCAGGAACGCCGAGTTCATTGAGTAACACGTGCAGCGTCGCGAGTGTCGCGTGACCGCAGAGATCTACTTCCACTGTTGGCGTGAACCAACGAAGCGACCACAGGTCGCCTGACCTTCTAAGAAATGCCGTTTCAGAGACGCCGAGTTCGAAGGCAATTTGTTGCAGTTCTGCGTCTGGCACTGGTCTTTCAAGCAAGACAACCACGGCCGGGTTCCCACGAGCTCCATCGCCCGTAAAGGCGTCGACCCACCAGAGGCGATGTCCAAAGGTGACGTTGACGGATTCCACCCCAAGAGCCTGACACATGGAGCGCATAGAGCGTAGGGTTTTGGGGTGCGTGTAGCAACATTTAACCTTCACGCAGGCGTCGATGGCTGGGGCCAAGCCACTTCGGCTTATGAACATGCCGTCTCCCTGCGTCCAGATATCCTCATTTGCCCTGAAATCTGGCGTGGGGATAATGGTCCCGACTTCTTTTCTGATTTTGAAAGAGACCTCTCAATGAAGGGAGCATTCGCCCCCCTTGCAAGAGCTGAGCGAGTTAGCACTGGATCTGGAAAAAGAACGTGGCAGCCACTGTTTGCTCACTTCAGTGCCGAGCGAGGTCTCTACTACCGAGAAGTTCGAGATCTGAAGAAGATTCAAATCAGGAATCGCTCGAATGTCACTCTGGAGCCGGGGACGTGGGGACTTGGGCTACTTACGAAATTCGAGATTGAAGAAATCAATGTCGAATCGCTAGGTCGACTGCCACGAGAAAAAGTGAATCGCGCACTTATTATTGCCAAGTTACGTGATGGTGAGAAAAGCTTTTATGCCATTGCTGTGCATGGTGCACATCTCAGTCACGGCTCATACCTGCAGTACCGCAGAATTAGTGCAATCGTTAAACTTCTAGATCCCTCATTGCCGCTTTTGATCGCCGGAGACTTCAATTGCTGGCGGCCGCTTCTTCGTGTACTTCTTCCGGGCTGGAAGACACTCATTCGCGCACGAACGTACCCAGCTCGAATTCCACATTCACAAATAGATCACATTCTCGGACGTGGTCCTTGGAAAAAACTTGGAGGTAGCGCTAGCGATGGTGGCAGTGATCACCGAGCGCTTCTTGCCGAGGTCGAACTTAGATAAGTTCCATTTCAGAACTCTCGGGTAATTTTCGAAGCAAGAATAAAACCGGTAGCAAGGGAATAAACGTCAGAATCGCAGGTAGGCGAAGTGAAAGTGCACTGGTGGTGTGAACTGCGTCACCAATAAGTCCAAAAAATCCAAGTCCGGTCACTGCACCAATCACTCCCGCAACCAAAATCCAGCCAGCGGCAGTTGCACGGAAACTATGCGTGAACAACTCTGTAGCCATTGCAGTTAGGGCTGGCGACATTAGACCAGCCGCACCAACTCCCAGCATGTAGCCAAGTACAAAGTTCATTCGTCCACCGCTATAGGCGAGCGTTGAAGTGAGCGCTGTGGCAAGAACTCCAACCGCTACGGTCACGCGCCTTCCGTACTTTTTTGCGAAGACACGGCTGAGGAGTAGTCCGCCAAGTCCGGTCAGTGCACTTAAGGTGACAATAAATGCTGCGAATTGTGGTGAAAGTTTGAGTATCCCTTCTCCGTAAACGAAGGCGAATCCATTCGCTGGACCAGAAATAATCCCCACAACAAATGCAACTGCCGCCACAATGTAGAGCCTTGATCGAAGGGACTTTGCAACTGCGCCCAATCGAGCAGTTGGATGGCTCGTGTCGCGTTCGTGAGACTCAGGAACAACCTTTAAAAATGGGACTAGGAAAAAAATTGGCACTATTCCCAGCGCAAACAGCCAGCGAAAAGAATTTGGTCCCCTGATGATCCCGTGAAGAACCGCCGAAAGTCCAGCCCCGATCCCTGAACCAGCGGCGACGACAACAATATGGTTAATTCGACTTTTAGTTGTTGAGAGCTCGACGGTGATCACCTGAACAATTGTTGAAGACGCGGAAAGAAGTGGGCGCGCGAACGCGAAACACAGCACAAAGAACCAGTAACTGGGGCTTAGTGATGCGAACGATGTCGCAACGAGTCCAATTGTCATTGTTCGCCTAAGAACTTTCTTGCGCCCAAAACGATCAGCAAGCGAAGCCAGTGGTAGCGATGCCAGTGACGCAATGCGAAGCACCCCGAGCCCTAGTCCGAGGACTGAGCCAGAAAGCCCTACCGCGCTCTTTAAAGAGTTGCTTGATGTGACATGACCAAAGTGCTTAGCAACATCATTGAGCGACGTTACGGCACCGAATTGCGCAAATCCCGCAAAGAGTGCGACTAAAAAAAGAACACTTGTGACACGCTTGGCGCGTCGAGCAGTTTGTTCTTTATGCGAGTTTGATGGTTTCGTCAACGACAACCAATGTCTTTCCGTGATTGCCACCACTGAACAGTAGGTTGAGTGCATCAGGTGCATTCTCAAGACCTTGCACGAGGTGCTCTTGGTGCGAGAGTGATCCATCGAGCACCATGCCCGCAAGTGCCAACTGCGCCTCACCAGAGCGCGGAAGGAAGTCAAGGATGATAAAGCCCTTCATTGTTCCTCGACGCATAATAAGCATCGTGTGATTTAGGAGACCTTGTGGCTTTTCCATTGCGTTGTACTGAGAAATTGCACCACAGATTACGAAACGTCCGTGCATTGCGATGTTTGCGAGTGCGTCATCAAGGATGATTCCTCCAACGTTGTCAAAGAAGAGGTCTATCCCCTTAGGGCAAACTTCGTGGAGTTTCTTGCGAAGTCCTGGCTCACGGTAGTCAAGGCAAACGTCAAAGCCGTACTTTTCTACGACCTCGGCACACTTCTCAGGTCCACCTGCAATACCAACAACTTTGCTTGCGCCACGAGCCTTAGCAATTTGACCAACCACTGAACCAGTGGCACCAGCCGCACCAGAAACGACAACTACATCACCTTTCTTGAATTCACCTACTTCTAAGAGGCCAAAGTAAGCAGTCAGTCCCGTTACGCCGAGCACATTCATTGTTGTAGCAAGGTCAATGCCCATTCCCGATGGGATAACTTGAAATTTGTTTTCTTCGTCGGCAATAACGTATTCCTGCCAATTAGTAGAACCAAACACAATGTCTCCAACGTTGTAGCGCGGAGTTTTTGACTCAATAACAACACCAGTTCCGCTTGAGCGAATTACTGCTCCGATTTCAATTGGAGGTAAGTACCCGGGGGCGTCGTTCATCCAGGTACGAATTGTTGGGTCAATTGAGAGCATGGCAACTTTGATGAGCGCTTCACCGTCTTTGCAGACAGGTATTTCAGTCTCGATCAGATTTGTGGTTGCAGGTGTGATCATTCCAATTGGACGCTCTGCGAGGGTCACTTGACGGTTGGTCATTAGGGGTTCTCCTTGTGTTGGGGCAACCTTAGAGGCTTATGATGGCCATGTTGACAGCCCACTAAAACTAAGGATTAACAATGACTCGTGAAAGAAGTCTTCGCTCACAGCTCTACCGTGATGCGCGAATAATGGGCAACGTTGAAGCAGCCATAAAAGGTCCTGGCGCTTACGCCAAGCGCACTGTTCGTCGCAAGGTCTACAAGCAGACCAACAAAATCACCCGCAATCTTCTACGAGGATTTGGTCTTAGCCGTTAGGCCAGCGCGCAGTCCCCACTGTGAAATAACTCCAAGGCTTTGGACCTTTTGCATAGCGCTGTCGAATTATTTCAACTTCACATCCAGCTGCTTTTAAAAGCGCCAGAGGGTCACGGTTCAAATTGCAACCACCAGCAATTTTCTGTTCGAAGCCATTGAGCCGGTTTTGCCACTTCGCGACATTGGCGTCAGGCGAGAGCCCGTGCTCAAGAAAGTGAAACGAGGCACCAGGTTTTAGAACCCGTCTAATTTCACTGAGGACCTTTACAGGATCTGAAACCGTGCAAAGGGTGAATGTACATAGTGCCCCATCGCAAGAATTATCAGTTATTGCAAGATCCTCGCCCACGAGTCCAACTCGTTCAATCTGGACAGAACTACTAGCGATTCGACCACTCGCCATAGTTGTTGCTTTCTCAGATGGTTCTACCGCAAAAACTTTCTTTAGCTCACTTGGATACAACTCAACATTGCGTCCTGAGCCAAATCCAATTTCGACAATCTCTCCAAACAGACCAACAACCGCTTTTTGTCGCCAGCGATTCATGTTCTTAGAGCCACACGCCAGATCAACAATCTTCGGAACTACGTTTTCTTCGTACCAACTCATAAACCGACAATAGCCAGTAAATAGCAATAATGTTGCCGACTACTTCTTTGCATTTAACGGTGTTACCTTTTAACGATGAGGCGCTACTTCACATCAGTGATTTCACTCTTGGTTCTCAGCTTGGCTCTTTCCTCGTGTACTGCGAATGCAATGGGCTCAGGCAATAAATACGTTGACGCACAAACTGGTCTCACCTACTCGCTCTATAAACCAGTGAACACACTCGGCATTGTCCAGAACAAGTTTCAGCTTCTGGTATGCGGAGGTGGCGGCGAGGAGTGGGTGTACGTGAGTTTTTCTAAGGGCACCAAGAAGATAGAAATCATGCAAACAATGTCTGGTGCTCACTGTTCGAACCCTGGTCTCTCAGTAAAGATGCCCGGAGTCAAAGTAAATGCAATAAGTGCGTCAGTGTTTGTTTACTGTGATCCAACAAGGCCAAACGCTGCGAAGAACTGCAAAACATCTGACATCACCAAGGTTGGCGGTTATCTAATGATGACTTTGCCCGGGTATTACAAAATGAAGCCAACAACTATGCAGGTGCAGGTCTCTGGTGGTCTTTCATACGCTGACCTGCTGAGCGTTGCACGCTCAATGACACCTGCGTCAACGAAGCCCTCAAAGTAGAAAAGTGCTTTCCAATCACTTTTAATGGTGATTGAAAAGCACTTCACGTGGTGGGCGCTGAGGGACTCGAACCCCCGACCTGCTGAGTGTAAATCAGCTGCTCTAGCCAACTGAGCTAAGCGCCCGAGGTGTACCAGCCTAGATGATTCCGGCACCCGTCATAATCGCTAGTAATTCTGGTGTGGCACAAAAGATTGGATGGCGAACTGCCATTTCAGAAATCACTAATTCTTCATTGTGGTAATCAGCCTCCACCGCACCTGCTTCACGCGCGATGAGTAGACCGGCTAAATAATCCCAAGGGTTGAGTCCGGAGTTTCCAGCAACACCAAATATGTCGAGTGACCCGTCAGCAATAAGACAAATCTCTAGTGCAGCGGCACCAAGCGCACGATGTTGCCACCAACCGAGATTTTTTGTAGGAAATCCTGAAAATGCAGCGATCGACTCCGACATAACGATCTGGCCACTCGGATGTATTGGAGCGCCGTCACGAAATGCGCCACTCCCCTTTTCTGCTTCAAAGAATGTTCCAGTTGCTTGGTTCATTACGAGTCCAGCAACGAGTTCGTTACCTCGAAGTACTGCGAGGCTCGTGGCGAAAAATGGAACACCTCGGTCACAGTTGGTTGAACCATCAATTGGGTCAACAACAACCGTCAGTTCACCACTGCCCGTTACCCCAGACTCTTCACTAACGACCCGGTATCCGGCTCCAGTTAGAACACGAACGGCGACCTCGTCGGCTGCAACGTCGAGGTGGTACTGCGTTTCTCGAAGTCCGGAATATCCTCGTCCACGGTGCGATTTGATTGCTTCGTTAATTTCTAACGAACATTGTCGAAGGGGTCCAAAAATGTCACTGGTCACACGTCCACGCTAGCGGCGAGGGGCACTAACCTGAGTGTCAATGGCCGCCATTGACGTTGCAGGATTCGTTGCAGACCTAAAAGATCATGCAGTTACTCATGGATTTCACGTTCACGATGAACGACACTTTGTAGAAACCTATTCCCTTCGACAAGCCTGGGAAGTTGATCTTCACCCCGAAGAAGGTTGCGGCGGACCAATAGATCTGCACATTGAACTCGACGTTGATCCAAGAACATTGCTCGCGTTTGAAGATGCGGTACTTGGACTTCCAGAAGAACTCGATCCACCAGATGAATTCCATTTTCCACTGATGCTCACCTGGACACTTCCCCCAATGCCTCAGAGCCCAGATCTGCTGCGTCTCGCTATTGACTTGGCTCCGATTGGTGGAATGGATATGCCACTTGAAGTAACTGCAACTGACTCATTCGCATCTCCAACTGAAACCAGTGAACGTCGAATTTCAATAGTGGCTCATCGAGCAATTTCACTGAGCCAGGTTGCGAAGGGTGAAGACCCGCTTTGCGAAATCTTTGAACAGAGTCGTGGCATCAGTGACTTTCTTCTCCAAGCAGCTGATTCATGGCTACGTTAAAACCTCTGCTGCTCGCGAGCGTGCTGCTCGCCGCGGGGATGACTCTCAGTGCATGTGGTACTGGTGGGGCTGTGGCTAACGCCAGGCGCTCATGTCATGAAGTGAAAATTGCGCTCGCCACTGAAAAAAAGAGTGAGGTCGCTGGTATCAGTAGTAGTCAGGCTTCAGCTCTTCAGTCGCTCGCACTCGCACAATTACTAAAAGCCATGCCCTACGCAGCAGCAGCAACCTCGTCAGACGGAAGTTGGAATGCACTTCAGACAGCAATAAATGAGTCAGAGCGAGTACCCATCAAGTACACCGCAGCAACACTGACAAGAATATGTCAGATTGCAGATTCAACTTCTCCGTATCTCTAACTCCGAGGGAAACGTTCGTACAACCACTCGAGTGAATTCTCCTCGAGCATTGCATCTTCCCAGCCATCGAGTTTGTCTTCGAGAGCTGCAAGCGATGAGATCTTGCCAATAACGACAACCGTAAGGTCTTTGACTTCAGATTTTGAAACTAAAAAGTCGCCAAAGATGTCTTCTGAGATGAATGCATCAGGCTCAACAAGCAAATAGAGTTCACCAGTTGCTTCCACCCATGAAAGTTCGTATTCATTGTCAGCCGCGTCTGACCACTCAATACCAAACTCAAACTCCGCACTCTCGCGCCTCGCTTCGTTTTCTTCATAGAAGTTATCAATGTCCATCTCCACAGCCTAGAACGAACTATCTGCGTTGTACAGGGTGTCGTTGAAGTTGTGACAAATGGCGCCTTAGAGGGCACCCGGAACATTGTTCTCCAGTGTGTGCATGGCTCTCAACTGTCTTTATGCTCATACAAAACGATTTATTAGGTCAACTGCGACGCGAATGGCGACGTCTAGGCAGATCATCGGCTTCATGTTTGGCACTGTGCGAACTAAAAATTCGCCATCCAGACGCTGGTTTTGGCACCCTCCATGATTTGTGTGACGTGGTTGATGCCCTAGACATGAAGTCGCGGCTAACAGTTATTGAAAGAGCTGAAATTCTTCGGGTGCTTCTTGAAGATGCAAGTGACCCACTTATTTGTCGCACACTGTTGCAAACTCTTATCCCTGGGATTGTGAGTGTTTGTCGCCAACTCAGGTTTGCAGAAGGAGTTATCAGCGAACCAAGCGAAGTGCTTGCTACTGCTCTTTCATTCACAAATGAACTTATCGTGAAGTGGGCTGGCGAATCACGTCAGTACAGTGCGCCTGACATTTTGTCTGCGCTTAAGGGACGAATGCGTCGCTGGATCTGTAAAGAGCGTGAAGCATTAAACACTGTGTCAAATTTCGATCAAGGTGATCCACCAGACGTCGCAGCATCACCACTCTTAACTCGCCTCAATAGCTATTACGGAAGCAGATACGAAAGAGTCGCGAGAATTACATATCTACGAGTCTTTGAAGGAAGGTCGCTTCGAGACCTCGCCCGAGCAGATCACTCTTCGTATGGATCATTACAAGCGGAACTGAAAAACTTTGCAATCAAGTTTTTACTATGAGTGGAAACAAGCCCCCATCAGTGAATACCTATTGGCAAACGCCACCGTTACGTTGGAATAACGATGATGCACAAACTAACTTCACTGAGAGGAGCCCATTTAGTGCTCTGGTCGAGTCCCCTTCTTTTGCTCATTCTGGTCTTTACGCTCAGCTCACAAAATCAGTCTCACCCTCACCCGAGCGTGGTCGAAACAACAAGTACATCAATCGTGCCACCAACAACAGCGCCGACAACGACTCTGGTAAAACACGTACCCGTAACGACCGTGAAGCAATACTCAGAGCCGACAACGACGATCGCGCCAGTTCATACAGTTCCAACTGGGGCGCTCAATGGAGTGATTACTTCCGGCGAAAACTCTCTCAACGTTCCGGTACAGGGACCAGGGTCGTGGGTATTCAGCGCCAGCCTGCCGACCAGCGTGGTACTCGTCTGCGCAGAGACATCAACACCAATTCTAAGCAAGGTAACAATCACAACGAATCAAGAGTGCCAGTTAGAGATGAGTTCACAAGGGAGTTCAGTATGGCAACTGCTTCCCACTCAGTAAGGAATTTTGCGAAGGGGCCACTTCATGGCTGCGCCTTGGCGTTGTATTTCTTTCTACTGCCTTACGTTGTTATTTCACGTTGGCATTTGAACAAGAACCAGTCACACGCACGATTGATTCACTTCTTTCTTATTGTGCTGGCGATCTTTTGGATTATCTTTCTGCTGCAGCTCCTCTTTAACATTGTGCAACTCAGGAATGGGCGAAGAACTGCGCTAGACGGAAGCGCATGGCTTGCTGGTCTAGTGCTAGTACTACTGCCATTTTTGGTCGCTACAACTGCAAGCGCCGCCACATTGCTTGCTCCAGTTCCTATAAGTACTAGTTATGAAGCAACTCCGCCTAAACCTCTGAAGCATGAAGATCCTTCAAGTGCCCTTTCACTGCTTAGTTCTATCCCCATTGCGCTGGCGGCTAAAAAACGAAAGGACGCTCTTCGATCCTTGCAATTTATGGGTACGGCAGGAGATGTTGATGAAGTGATATCTCTTCTGCGAGCAAATAGTCCTGAACTTATTAGCTCGCTCATCGAGCGCGTAGGGAGTCAGGTCAATGGAGTTCTAGAAGTCTTAGAAAAAATTGTTCCGGAAGAAATTAATCTTCATTGTCTTCCACTCGTCGTTACGGTGCTTAGTGAATCTGAGGGCTCGGCAATGATTGCGTTCTCACACGCCGGCGGTACGCTCATAGTTGATCCGCTATGGAGCATTGAAGAAATTATGCAGAACTGTGTAGCTCTTCAAAGTGGGGGTCGCATTGAGTACGCACGAAACGAAACAGAACTTCTCTCAGTTCTTGCTAAAAGACTCCCCACAACCCTGGTTATTTATCTTGGGCATGACTTACTTGATAATGAACTCAGTAATTTTTGTGTGCGTATCAACAGAAACAGTGACACAATTTCAATGACACAAGAGATACGGGTGCAATTACTAAGAGCGGCTCCAGGTGTGCAGGGTCTAGTTGAGCCGTTTGCCCCCGCCCTACGAAGACGATGTGTGGAGATGACTTCATACCTAGCGCTACATCGTCACGAGCCAGTAACGGGTGACCGGCTCAGATCCAGAGTTCTTTCTCACGAAGAAATAGACGCATCTCTTCGAACGTTATCTAATACTGCAAGTGCAGTGCGAAAAAGTTTGGGCGTAGGTGAAAATGGCCCACGTCTACGCCCAGTCTCATCATCTGGGCTCTATGAAACAAGTGAAGTGACGAGTGACGTAGAGATTTTTCATGAAACTATTGCGAAGGCGAAGAAGCTTTCAAACGCCGACGGCGCACCGCTGGTAAGAAGTGCACTGCAACTAGTCACTGGTGAACCGCTCGCCAGTGTTCTGCGTGGCTACGAATGGTTTCTCGCCGAAGGTCACCAAGCGAAGCTTCTTAGAGATGGCGAGTGGGCTGCACTTAGCTTGCACCACGACGCACTAGAGCGCAGTGACTACGAAGAAGCATTCTGGGCGCTCGAAAAAGGCAGGCTGATTGATCCTTATAGCGATGCACTCACCGAGGCTCTAAACGAAGTCCCCCGGTTACGCGAGTTTCGAAGCGATGCTCGAGGCGCTGCGAAGGACGAGTCCATCAGCGCCAGCGGCACTGTAGCGATGAGCCGGTCGCCCACGAGCCTCAGCAATCAGGTCACTGAGTAGTTGCGAGAAAGGGAGCAAGGGATCAACAAATAGATGCTTAGACAGGGACCCAGGAATCGTATTGATCTCGTTTACATAGAGTTCATTTTCGTTAGCAAGAAAGTCAATCCGTGCGACTCCTCGTACTGAAGTTACATCGGCAATGATTCTGGCGAACTTCTCTATGGTTTCTTGCTGACCAGCTGGCAGAATGGCAGGAAGTTCACGTGGTGCAGAGACCATCCCTTCACCACCAACGTATTTATCACGGTAGTCAAGAATTTCTGCATTTGTTGAACGACGTATGGGTTTTTCAATTTGTGAAAGTTGCAACGTTGGATACGTGCGAAGTGCAATTTGCAAATCAAAAAGATCATCTCGAAACGGCTCAACAACACATCCGAGCGCCAAGTGCGTGTTTGTGCTGAGACGAGCTTTGGCGGTCTCTAAGTCGGCTACAACATCAATACCAATTGATGATCCGCCGAATCGAGGTTTCAAAATAAAAGGACCACTGAACGGGAGTGACTGTGTTTCATTCGTCAGCAAAACCCTTGGCAGAGTTGAGAGTCCTGCAGCGCTCACCACAGAACCAAATGCCCACTTATCCATCCCAAGTGCCGCACCTGCGACACTTGGACCGCTGTATGCAATGCCCGCAAGGTCGAGCACGCCCTGGATGGTTCCATCTTCACCTGGTCCACCGTGCAGACAAACCACAATCGCCTCAAGTTCAATGAGACGTTCTTTGCGACCGGTTTCGTAGAAGCCACCCTTGTCGCCAAGACGAAGTGTTATTTCGTTTGAGCCCCTTGGCACTCCATCAAGGAATGACTCGGCTTCAACGCCAATAGCAATTGAAAAGAATGAACCACTCTTGGTCCAGTAAATACCAAGAACGTCCTTCGATGTTTTTTCGAGCTCTCGTAGAGCGAGAAGCCCAGTCAAAATTGAGATGTCGTGTTCAGGCGTTGGCCCACCGAAGATCACACCAATAGTCACGTAACACCCTCTAACAATGTTTCTTGGTTATTAAGGGTAGTGGTCAGGCAAGTCGTTTAGGTACAACACC
>CAIKFN010000169.1 GCA_903826715.1 uncultured Actinomycetes bacterium | reverse complement strand
CCGCTGCCCTTGCAGAGGTCGGTATAAACCGAATGACCATTGTAGCATCGCTAGCAATGACCTTGTCCACTGTGCTGACCGCTAAAGACCTTCGCGCCACTATTGCCACGTTTGGCGAGCTTTTGCGCTCGCACAAGGAAGTCATCAATCGCCTTAATGTTTACCCTGTCCCAGACGGCGACACAGGAACAAACATGACCCTGACGATTGAGTCAGTGGTCGCAGAACTGGGTCTCTTGAAAGATGACGCAACGATTGAACAAGTTTGCAAGGCAATCTCTCACGGCTCGTTGATGGGTGCACGCGGAAACTCCGGGGTGATTCTTTCGCAGCTACTTCGCGGGCTCGTTGAAAAGTTCCCTAGCGCGAGTGAGATAACTCCAGAGCTCGTAGTCGAGTCTCTAGAGCATGCTGACGTACTTGCTCGTCAAGCAGTTGTTCGACCTATTGAAGGAACGATTCTTTCTATTGCTCGAGCTGGTGCAGTTGGTGCTCGCCGTTCACTTGGGTCACTTAGCGATGTTGTAAGAGGTGCCAGAGATGAAGGACAAGTTGCGCTCGCGTTCACACCCGAGCAGCTACCAGTTCTAAAGCAAGCAGGAGTTGTTGACTCTGGTGGTACCGGACTGCTTTTACTGTTTGATGCTTTCTGTCACGTTATTGCCGGCGATGAACTTCCTATTGCCCCTCCAGTTGAATCAATTGAAGTCAACATTCATGAACAAGTTGTTTCACACGAAGAAGGCGACATTGCTGATCTTCGCTACGAAGTTATGTATCTGCTCGATGCTGATGACTCCAAGATGTCGGCTTTTCGAGAAGTGTGGTCGGGCATTGGTGACTCCATTGTGATTGTTGGAGGCGACGGTCTCTACAACTGCCACATCCACACTGATGACATTGGCGCTTCGATTGAAGCCGCACTTGATGCTGGCCGTCCACGTGAGATTCGTGTTACGGACTTAAGCGAGCAAGTAATTGAAGAGCGCTGGGTGCGCGAAGGCAGTGACGGACAGGTTGAAGAAGCAACTCCGGCTCCTGCGACGTCAGTCGTTGCGGTTGTGGCGGGAGAAGGGGTTGGAAGAATATTCCGCTCACTCGGGGTTCGTGTGCTGGTTAAAGGTGGTCAGTCAATGAACCCTTCAACACAAGACCTCGTCAATGCAGTTATCGCGACAGGATCTGATGAAGTTGTTCTTCTTCCTAACAATAAGAACATTCGTCCAGTCGCTGAGCAAGTAGCAGCCCTCGTTGATCAACACGTAACGGTGGTGCCGACAAATTCAATTGTCGAAGGATTTGCTGCACTGCTTTCTTATGACCCCGACGCGAGTGCGGTTCAAAATAAAGAATCCATGACTGATTCTGCCCAGCACGTCATTGCTGCAGAAGTCACTCAGGCGGTAAGAGACACCACTACAAATGCTGGACAGGTTCGAGTCGGCGACTGGATTGGACTCAGTGCAGAAGGTGTTCTCTCAATTGCTGACTCCATTGCTACAGCGAGTTCAAAGTTATTGTCAGCGCTCATTACTAACAAGCACGAACTTCTAACAATTATTGAAGGTGACGGCGCAACCGCTGCAAATACAAGACGAATAACGGACTTCCTCGAAGAAGAGTTCCCAAATATTGCTGTCGAAGTTCACCACGGTGGACAGCCGCTCTATCCGTACTACTTCGGTATCGAGTGAGTGACGCGGCGCTTCGCCGACTGCGTCAGCTAGATGACGTCAAAGTAGGTCAACTGCGTCATGTGGGTGAAAAACGTACCGCAGCACTAGGCACAATTGGTATTGAAAGCGTTTTTGATCTTCTGACGGTGTATCCACGGCGCTACATTGACCGCACCAAACGTGTTGACCTGAGTGATCTTTCGATCGGCGAAGAAGCTGCCGTATTTGGTGAAGTTCGAAAAATAAGTAGTCGCCGAACCAAGCAGGGCAAAGTCATGGTTGAAGCAACGGTGAGTGACGACGGCGAATCTCTAAAAGTTGTTTTCTTTAATCAAGCGTGGCGAGAGAAACAAATGCCCCCCGGTGTTCAGGCACTTTTCTTTGGCAAGGTCACTGACTACAAAGGTCAGCGCCAAATGACCAATCCTGTTGTTGACGTCATTGTTGGCGCATCAGGAATTGAACGCGATGCTTCAAGAGTTGGTCGTGTTGTTCCCATCTATCCGTCTTCTGGAAAAGCAGGTCTGACGAGTTGGGAAATTGGTGGGTTCATTGAAGAGTCACTTCGAAGAGCTGGACCGCTACTTGATCCAGTCCCAAGTGCTGCACTTGCGCAGTTCAGTTTGATTGACCGCACAGCATCGCTGTGGGGCATTCACCTTCCACAAGAGCTGAGTGACGTCGCACCAGCACGGCGTCGTTTGGCATTTGATGAACTACTTCGGCTGCAACTTCTGCTCGCACTTCGACGTCGCAAATTAGAAATGACCGCAGCGGGCATTTCGCACCCAATTGGAGAACACGACCTCGACGTCGCTCCTGGTGCTCTTCGTGACCCTGAGTCATCACTCGTTCGTCAATTTTTGGGCGGCCACCGCTTTGCCTTAACGCAGGCGCAGCGTCGCGTACTACACGAAATTGCTAACGACATGTCCTCTGCTCTGCCAATGCACCGCTTGTTACAAGGTGATGTTGGGTCAGGTAAAACAGTCGTAGCGCTCACGTCGCTTCTTGCAGCGATTGATGGTGGTAGGCAGGGTGCTCTCATGGCGCCAACTGAAGTGCTCGCCGAACAACACGTTGCTTCAATTCGAAGAGATCTTGAAGGACTCACTAAAAAAGATGAGGCAGTTCTCGGCGGTGTGCGGCCCCTTTCAATTCAATTACTCTCGGGCAAACTTCGTGTCAAAGAGCGTCAATTCATTATTGATGGACTTCTTGATGGCTCAATTGATTTAGTTATAGGAACACACGCATTGCTCACATACGACGTGCGTTTCAAAGCACTAGGTGCAGTTGTGATTGATGAGCAGCACCGCTTTGGGGTTGAACAACGCGCCACGCTTCGAGATAAAGGGCGTGAGCGTTCACTCGAACAAGCCGACCCAGATCTTTTAGTGATGACAGCGACTCCCATCCCTCGCACTGCTGCGATGGTGCTCTTTGGAGACCTCGACCGATCAGTGCTTGATGAAATGCCCGGGGGGAGGCTTCCGATTAAAACACAGTGGGCAAATACTGAACTTGATGTTGCTGGATGTTGGCAACATGTGCGTGAAGAAGTTGCTGCAGGAAGACGCGCTTACGTGATTTGTCCACTTGTTGAGGGCTCAGAAAAAATTGAAGCCACGAGTGCAGTTGAAGAACGAAATCGATTAGCGCTGGAAGAACTACGCGGACTAAGCGTGGGACTGCTGCACGGTCAAATGAAGAGTCAAGAAAAAGAACAAATCATGCATGAGTTTCGAACTGGTGAGATTCAAGTTCTGGTGGCGACTGTTGTCATTGAAGTTGGAGTTGATGTTCCTGAAGCCAGCGTCATCGTTATTGAAGATGCATGGCGATTCGGACTTGCTCAACTGCACCAACTTCGTGGACGTGTTGGAAGAAGTGGCGATCAAAGTTACTGCTACCTACTTGGTGAACCATCAACTGAAGATGGACTAAAGAGAATAGAAGCACTCGTAAATTCAAATGATGGTTTCGCCCTCGCTGAGATTGATCTTGATATCAGAGGGGAGGGAACGATTCTTGGTTCTCGTCAACGTGGCCGTAGTGATTTACAGCTTGCTTCGCTAAAGAATGATGAAGATTTACTCCTCGCGGCTCAAGAAGTTGCAAAGTTAATGGTGAGCGCTAACGGACTAGACGGGGAGCCAGAAATGGTTGATGAACTTCGACTTTTCGTTGAACCCGAAGAAGCAGACTTCCTATTTAAGTCGTAGTGTCAAAAAACGCCTACCCTTAGAGGGTGCGAGTAATTGGTGGAACAGCTCGGGGACGAGCACTTAAAGCAAAAATTCCGCCAACGGTGCGTCCTACTACCGATTTTGCGCGTGAAGCTATTTTCTCGATGCTCGAAAGCCGCGGAGGACTTCATGGACTTGTCGTGGCTGATCTCTACTGTGGAACTGGTGCAATGGGGATTGAAGCATTGTCTCGAGGTGCTTCCAAGGTGTACTTCGTTGATTCGGATCCAGAATGTTTGGCCGCAGCAAAATTCAACCTCGAGCCACTGAAGCTCGAAGGTGAAGCGGTCTACATTCGCTCAACACTGCCCGTTTGGCAGCCACCAAGTGATCTAGACCTTGTCCTGGCGGACCCACCATATGGCCCCTTTGATTTACCTTCAGTTCTGAAAGATGTAACTGCCACAAGGGCTGTAATTGAGAACGATCGTCACATGGACGCGCCCCAGGGTTGGGTCGTTGCGAAAACCAAGCGATACGGCACTACGCTCGTAACGTTGTTAGAAACGCAGGATGGGGATGTCGAATGACCACAGTTGGACTAATTCCTGGATCATTTGATCCATTTCATAACGGTCACCTTGAAGTGGTCGAGCGTGCATCTCACATATTCGATGAAATCGTTGTCGCCGCAATCCGCAACCCACAAAAATCTGAAGCACTGTTTGACCTTGATGAACGTCGTGACATGATCATTGAATCGTGTGCACATATTAAAAATGTCAGTGTTGTTTCAATTGCCACTTTGCTCGTCAATGTTGCGCGTGACGTAAACGCCACCGCAATCGTGAAGGGCCTTCGCGCTGTTTCTGACTTTGAGAGCGAACTGCAGATGGCACAAATGAACCGTTCACTTTCTGGTGTAGAAACACTTTTCATTCCAACAAGTTCAAGCCACTCTTTCATTGCCTCAAAGCTTCTTCGTGAAGTAGCTCGCTACGGTGGAGATGTTGCAGCATTTGTTCCATCAAATGTAAAGAAACAACTCGACATTAAGTTTCCAAAGGGGTCATAATGACATCATTTGAGGACTACAACATGGGTGATGATTTTTTGCAACCCGAAACGAATAACGCTCAATACGACATTGAAGCGAGCCTTCGCCATCTCGAAGAAATGATCATTCACGCTAAGCAGATGCCACTATCAAGCTCTGCACTAATCCAGCGTGAAGAAGTTCTCTCAATTATTCAAGATGCACTCAGCAACCTGCCTGATGAAATTCGCCAAGCTCGCTGGGCACTTCGTGACCGCGAAGAACTCATGGCTACTGAACAGCAGAAGGCCCAACAATTAATGGATCAGGTGCGCGCTGAAGCAGCTCGCATGGTTGATAAAACTGAAATTGTTCGCCAGTCGCGAATTCAGGCCGACAAGATCATTTCTGATGCGCAGGCAACTGCTCGAAAGATGATTAACGAATCTGACGATTTCATTGACGGCAAACTTGGTGGCTTTGAAATTGTGCTCGATCGACTACTAAGAACTGTTCAGTCAGGTCGCGAGCGCATGGCCTCACAAGGTATGCCTCTTTCAGTTGCTGGTGAAGAACCAGGTCCTGATGAGTTCTTTATGCCACCGCCAGCAGCACCGCCAGTGCAAAGCAACGACCCTTATGCAGAGTCGTATGAATCAGGTCAGTCCCATTTCGATCAGGACTCCTTTTAACGATCGTGGCATCACCGTTTCTCGTCCCAGTGGCGTTACTACTACGCGACGTTCCTTCTTCGATTGACATTTCTGCAGAAGCTCCATTCGACGAAAAGAAAGAATTCCTGCCACGTGGTCGTGCGGAATCAGACGTCAACAGTGATGCACCCCTGAAAATAAATGTGAAGCTGCAAAGCTTCAGTGGGGGTCTTCACGTACGCGGTTCAGTAGAAGCTCCATGGCACGGAATATGTCGCAGGTGTTCTATTGAAGTCCTGGCGGTTTCGAAGGTCGAAGTAAGCGAGCGCTACGTCGATGAACGTGCTCCTGGAGATGAAGACGCGTACTTAATTGAGAATGACTTTATTGACCTAGCTCCGATGGCCCATGACGCAATTTTCCTTGATTTACCTCTTGCTCCGCTCTGCAAAGAGGACTGCAAGGGACTCTGCCCGTACTGTGGAATTGACCGAAATGAAGCCACTTGTGAGTGTCAGGGCCCAGTGGACCCGCGCTGGGCTACACTAGACAACCTGCGATTCATTGACTTTCCGTCTGATGAGTCCAAAGAAAATTGACGGTTAAGCCCGTTAACGTTGAAAGAGAAGATCGATGCCAGTTCCAAAGAGGAAGACCAGTAAAGCCAAGGGGCGTTCACGCCAAGCTGCTGCGTGGCGCCTAGACCGCCCTTCACGTTCGGTATGCCCTCAGTGTGCAACATCTAAGTTGCCACACATCGTGTGCCCTAACTGCGGTTGGTACAAGGGTCGCGTAGCAGTAGAGGTCAACTAATTTGACCCTTCCCATCGCTCTTGATGCGATGGGTGGTGACTTCGCACCCAGTGAAATCATTGCTGGTGCTCGACGTGCTGTCGATGAACTTGGTTTAGAAGTCATACTCGTCGGAGTTCCTGAACTCATGGGAGACCCACTCGGTCTCGAAGTATTCGCATGCACTGAAGTCATTGCAATGGACGACGAACCTGGTGGAAGTGTTCGAAAGAAAAAAGACTCCTCACTAGTTCGCGCCGCTGAACTTGTTAGAGATGGTAAAGCCAGCGCGATGGTTTCTGCCGGAAACACCGGAGCCACCATGGCATCAGCGCTACTTCGTATGGGACGACTTCCTGGAGTAGTTCGTCCTTGTATTGCAACACCAATTCCCAACCCGGGTGGATCGCCATGCATCTTGGTGGACGCTGGCGCAAACTCTGAATGCACTCCAGAGATGCTTGTTCAGTTCGCTCAAATGGGATCAGCATTCGCAAAAGCTCGATACGGAATTGAAAGTCCGAAGGTGGGGCTGCTCTCAATTGGTGAAGAATCAACCAAGGGAACGCCGCTGGTAAAAGAAACGCATGAGCTTCTCGCAGCACTTAGCGATTTCAACTTCTTTGGCAATGTTGAAGGCCGCGACTTAATTCCTTCTCCCGTTGATGTTGTAGTTACCGACGGCTTTACTGGAAACGTTGCACTTAAGACTTTGGAGGGTGCACTTAAATACATCTTCGGTGCAGTGCTCGGAGTGATAAATACCAACGACGCAACAAAGGCAGCTGGCGATGTTCTTTTTGAGCATTTACTTCCTATTGCTGGAGAATTAACTCCAGATAAACAAGGTGGTGCAATGCTGTTGGGTCTTGAAGGAATTTGCATCATTAGCCACGGTTCTTCTAATGCCACGGCGATTATGAATGCTCTTCGCGTTGCCTCAGAAATGGACAAAGCCGGAGTTGTCGAGAAACTACGTCTTACCATTCGTCCTGATCAGGGATAATAATCAACGTACTATGTACGTAATCTCGGTATCCTTGAGTAGCAACATTTAAGGAGTGGCCATGTCCGCTGACGCAGGAAGTTCTACACCGCTCGATCGAGCAGCAATTTTGAACATTGTTAAAGAGCAATTAGCTGAAATCTTGGAAAAAACCCCAAGTGACATTTCGGAGACGGACTCATTCACTGAAATGGGAGCCGATTCCCTTGCACTAATTGAACTCGTAGAAGCCTTGGAAGAAAAGCTTGCAACGTACGTTCCTGGATTCCACATTGACGACGAAGACCTAGAGAACTTGGGCTGCGTAAATGATGCCGTTGATTACGTTGCCGCCAAGCTTCAGAGCGCGTAACAAGGTCTGTGAGTCTGTTGACCTCAACTCTTGAGGCACTAGCAAATCACTTAGGGATAAGTCCTGAGAGTGAACTGCTTCATGTCGCCCTCACACATTCGAGCTACGCCGCAGAACACGACTGCATCTCTAACGAGCGTCTCGAATTCTTAGGTGACGCCGTTGTTGACCTCGCCATTGCTGACCTCATCACACGCGAGTATCCGGAGCTAAACGAAGGAACAGGATCCTTAGTGCGTTCGCGTGTCGTAAATGAAGCATCACTCGCGTCACTGGCACGTCGACTTGAACTTGGATCATGCATCAAGGTAGGAAAAGGTGAAATTAAGTCGGGCGGAACTGACCGTGACTCACTTCTTGCAGACGCCTTCGAAGCAGTTGTCGCTGCATTGTATTTAGAAAATGGCTTTCAGTCTGCGTGTGATTTTGTACAAGCAATGCTGGCTGATGATGTTTCAGACGCCTCACTTGCACCCGATGAAGTTGATCCAAAGACACAACTTCGCCAGTGGAGTGAACAACAAGGTCACGGCACACCGGTTTATGAGGTAACGGGCAGTGGACCACTGCACGCCACAACCTTTGAAGCAACAGTTCGTGTTGGATCGTTGCTAGTTGCGAGTGGCCATGGACGTTCAAAAAAGAGTGCAGAATCGCAAGCTGCAAAAGCTGCGTTGGAAAGGCGAAGCAATGCCTGAGTTACCAGAAATAGAAACAATACGAGCATCACTTTCACGCGACTTGGTAGGTAAAAAAATCAAGGGTGCGGCGGTGACCTCTGGAAAGATTGTTCGTCGTCATAAGACCGCAAAAGATTTTCGCACTGCGGTTGAAGGTCACACAATTAAGTCTGCGCAACGTCTCGGAAAGAATTTGATCTTCGGTCTCGACAACGGAACAAGTCTCGTGATTGATCTTGACGTCAGTGGCCACATTCTTCGCTCGCAAGGGCCAAAAGATGAGAAACCCAAGCACACGCACGTTGTCTTTACGTTCACGCAGGGCGGAGAGATTCGCTACGTGGATGCACTGTCAAAGGGGGAGCTCTACGTTTCAACACCCCCACCAGAAGGCACTGAAGTAGAGATTTCTAAGTTCGCTCGACTTAGCGTTGGCGGTGACGGCCTAGGGCTTCGCAAGCAAATCCCTGAGTTAACTTCACTCGGTATTGACCCATTTGAAGATCAAATTGGATGGGACAGATTCGCAGCGATTCTTCGCAGTCGAACCACAGATCTGAAGTCAGTTTTGACCGACCAAAACATCTTGGCGGGTCTCGGTGAGATTTATGCCGACGAAGCACTTTTTGCTGCAGGGCTTGGCCATGACCGCGAAGCTGAGTCACTTTCGACTATTGAAATTCGACGCCTGCACCGTGCCATTACTGAAATTCTTCAAGAAGCAATTAAATACGGAGGGTCTTCATTAGAGAAGGAACCATTCCGCGACCCTGACGGGAAAGAAGGCAATTATCAGCAATACCTTCAGGTCTATGACCGTGAAGGACTCCCTTGCATGCAGTGTCGTCAGCCCATCAAAAAAGCAGTAAATAAGAGTCAGGCAACTTTCTACTGTGACAAGTGCCAGAGCTAAACGCCTTTTAACCTCAGAAGATTGCTAGCGTCTCAGCGTGTTTCTTAAGCGATTAACCATGAAGGGCTTTAAGTCCTTTGCCGACAGTACGGTCATTGAGTTCGAGCCGGGCGTCACTGCTGTTGTTGGTCCAAACGGATCTGGAAAGTCCAATGTGGTCGACGCCGTTGTTTGGGTGCTTGGTGCTCAGGGAACCAAAATTCTTCGAAGTGCAAAAATGGATGACGTCATTTTTGCCGGTACTACCAACAAAGCAGCTCTTGGTCGTGCGGAGGTTTCTTTAACACTTGATAACTCAGATGGCCGTCTATCTATTGATGGGGCCGAAGTAACAATTTCTCGCACACTGTTTCGTAACGGTGACTCTGAATACGCAATCAACGGAACCACATGTCGCTTGCTCGACATTCAAGAACTTCTCTCTGACTCGGGTGTTGGTCGTAACCAGCACATGATTATTGGTCAGGGACAACTCGACTCAATTTTGCAATCAACCCCAGAACATCGCCGTTCAGTAATTGAAGAAGCCGCAGGTGTTTCAATTCATCGTCGTCGCAAAGAACGATCTGAACGTCGTCTTGCTCAGACGCAAGAAAACCTTGAACGACTTGGTGACCTCGTGCGCGAAGTTCGTCGTCAAATGCGACCACTGGAGCGACAAGCACAGTCAGCACGCAGTTTTGCTGAAGTTGAAGCAGAGCTTCGCGCGGCTCGACACGCACTCTTTTCAAATCGTGCTGCAAATTTTGAATCACGTCAGGTTGAACTTGGAAAAGAACTTGCTGAGTTTTCATCTAAGGAGCAGGAAGTTCGAAATGAAATTCTGACTCTTGACGCCAGGGCTTCAGCGACTGCGTCAGAGATGACGAGTCGTCGTGAAGAAACCCTCGCTTCAACACTTGGAACGTTGCAAGGACTTGCAGAGCGTGCTCGAGGAACTGCTTCAATCATTCAAGAGCGTGAGCGCTCACTAAAAATTGCGCTGATTGCTTCTGCAGATGAAAATGTAATTGCAACGCTTGAAGCAGACGCCGCAAAACTTGAATCAGACCTCGTTGGTCTTGGTGCAGAAGAAGCACTACTGAGCGGCCAGCGTGAAGCACTCGAGAGTGTCCGTAATGAACTGAAAACCGCAGAGAATGACTTCGTTACTGCATGGGGTGCAGGTTCTGGAGATGACCTTGAACTTCTTAATCACGAAATCAGTCGACTTGGTGAGCTGATTGCGGAACTCGAAAATGTTGTCAACTCAATGACCAACGACAGTGGAGAGCTTTCTGGTCAAGTGATGCTCATTAATGAAGAGCTCAACGCTCTTCGAGCACAGCTTCCTGTTCTCGAACAAGCAGTCAACAATGCGGCAGAACACCGAGCAGTTCTAGATGAATCTCGCGAAAAACTCGAAGGTCAGCGAAATCGTGTTGGCGACCTTGCAACAGAACTACTCACTCGTGAAGTTGAGTTTGGTGAGCGTCGACGCCTCATTGAACAGCGTCAAAACGAAATTGAACAACGACTTGAAGGCCGCTCTAGTGAGCGTGCTGAAGCTGCGAGTCGTCGTGAATCTCTTGAATTTGACCTGCAGGTTTTAGAGCGACTTGCTGCGCTCGTTACTCGTGCATCTAGTGAGATCCGCACATCGCAAGAAGCAATGGACTCAACGTACCGCGAGCAACTTGAAGCTTCACGTGCTGGTGCTGAACGCCTCGAAGAAGTACGTCGTGCGCGCAGTAATGCTGAGCGCCGTTTAGGCGAAGTCTCTGACCTCGTTCGTACTCGTGAGATTGAACAAGCTGAGCTTGCGATTAAGACAACAAACCTGCACGAACTAATTCACCGTGACCTTGGAATCTTCCCGCACGAACTAGGTGCTCCATCACACATTGAACTACCCGATGGCGTTTCACTCGAACAGCGGGTGGGTGAACTTGAAGCTCGTATTACGTCACTTGGGCCAATCAACCCTCTGGCGCTTGAAGAGCTAACTGTTCTAGAAGAGCGCTACAAGGAACTTGATGCACAGGTAACTGACGTTCGAAACGCTCGTCGTGAACTTCAAGAAGTCATCCGAGCAGTTGACAAAGAAATCATGGAGACGTTCTCAAGTGCAGCCGCAGACGTTAATGAGCATTTCTCTACGCTGATTTCTACGCTGTTTCCAGGTGGACACGGTCGACTTGTTCTCACTGATCCAGAAGACCCACTTAATACTGGTGTTGAAATTGAACTTCGCCCAATGGGACAGAACGTACGGCGCATGTCGCTTCTTTCAGGTGGACAGCGTTCAATCGCTGCACTGGCGTTTTTGTTCGCGATCTTCCGCTCACGCCCTTCTCCCTTCTACATGCTTGACGAAGTTGAAGCAGCACTTGACGACGTCAACCTGCAACGCTTCTTGGGCCTCGTAGATGAATTCCGTGATGAAGCGCAGCTGCTTATTGTTACGCACCAAAAGCGCACCATGGAAGCCGCTGACGCTCTGTACGGAGTCACCATGGTTCCAGGATCATCATCAAAGGTTGTTAGCCAGCGCGTAAAGCGCACTGAGGGCGCCACGACCTCGTGACGATTGCACTCATTGCTGTTGCAGTTCTCGTAGTACTCCTTGTTCTGGTCTCGCTTCGACGCCGCTCACGTAGACAAAAATTCAGTGCGCCACAGCAAGCTCGTAAGGCAATGCCGGACGTTCTTGTAAAAGACGTTGCTCCACGACCATCAATCGAACATGGTGCATCGTTAGACCTTTCACAACGACTCGGATCTTCACGAAGCATTTTCGAGCGTGTCCGTTCTATTTCAAGTATCGGCTCATTGAGCGCGGATCAGATTGACACGGTGGAAGAAGTGCTGCTGCGAAGCGATGTGGGCGTCAAAGTAACGAACGAAATCTTGCAAGACCTCAAGACGAATGGTGCGCCAAACGGCGTTGCTAGCGCAGTTCGTGCTGCGCTACTTGAAAGTCTTGGTGGTGACCGATCGGTAACGACAATCGCTGGCGCTGGCAGAGTTCCAGTGTGGCTCTTTGTTGGTGTCAACGGTGTTGGCAAAACAACAACTATTGGAAAACTTTCACAGCGTTTTGTCTCAGATGGCAAAAAGGTTGTCCTCGCTGCAGGAGACACATTTCGTGCAGCAGCGTCAGAGCAACTTCAAATGTGGGCCGAGCGAACTGGTGCGGACATTGTGCGTGCGGGTGAAGGTGCAGATCCGAGCTCTGTTGTTCATGATGCAATCGGTCGTGCCAGTGCTCGAAAGTGCGACATAGTGCTTGCAGATACCGCTGGTCGACGAGCGAATAGTTCTAACTTGCTCGATGAGCTCAGTAAAGTTCGCCGAGTGGCTGACCGCGAACCAGGTCAAGTCGTTGAGACCTTCATGGTCCTTGATGCAACTACGGGCCAAAATGCGTTGACGCAAGCACGTGAATTCTTAGGTGCTGCATCAGTGACAGGGATTGTCCTCACCAAGCTTGACGGAACCGCACGAGGTGGCATTGTTGTTGCCATTGAACGTGAGCTCGGCATCCCGGTGAAGTTCGTAGGAGTGGGCGAAGGCGTTCAAGATCTCATTGTTTTTGAGCCTGAGGCCTTTGTTGATTCGCTCCTCGACGCCTAAAGGTAGCCTTCAAGCATGTTTGATGCACTCAGTGAACGCCTAGAACGGCTCGGATCGTCTCTTCGCTCCAAGGGAAGACTCACTGACGCTGACCTTGATGAAGCGTTACTAGAAGTACGAAGCGCACTTCTAGAAGCTGACGTTGAACTCGGAGTTGTTAAAGCATTCCTCGATGCAGTTCGAGAGCGTCTCAGCGGAACTGCACTCAGTCAGAGTCTCTCTCCTGGGCAACAAGTCATCAAGGCAGTGCACGAGCAACTCATCGAAGTTCTCGGTGGCACGCCATTAAAGGTCACCTACGCCTCAAAGCCTCCAACAGTTATTCTTCTCGCTGGTCTTCAAGGTGCAGGTAAAACAACTACTGCAGCCAAACTCGCATCATGGTTTAAGCAGCAGGGAAGAAATCCGTATCTCATCGCAGCTGACTTACAACGCCCCGCTGCAGTTGAGCAGCTACGAGTCCTTGGTGCACAAATTGGCGTTGATGTTTTCAGTGACACAACTAATCCAGTAAAGGTTGCTAAGCGCGGTCTTGCTGAAGCTACTCGCATTGGTAGAGACGTCGTCATTATTGACACCGCTGGTCGACTCGCGATTGACAAAGAACTCATGAAAGAAGTTCGCTCCATTAGTGATGCGACTTCTCCTCACTACACATTCTTGGTAATTGATGCAGTAACCGGACAAGACGCTGTGCTCACTGCTCGTTCGTTCCACGAGACGCTGGCTCTGTCAGGAATCATTGTCACCAAGCTTGACTATGACGCACGTGGTGGAGCAGTACTCTCGGCACGTGGCGTTGTTGGAAAGCCTGTTGTCTTTGCATCAACTGGTGAAAAGATTGCGGACTTTGATTTATTTCACCCAGACCGCATGGCGTCACGAATCTTGGGCATGGGCGACATGTTGTCACTCATTGAACAAGCAGAGCGCACCATGGACAAAGACGTTCTCGCTGAGTCGTCTGGACGAATGCTCAGTGGAACGTTTACCCTCGATGACTTCATGGCACAGCTGAATCAAGTCAGGAAGATGGGCTCAATGGGTGGGCTTATGAAGTTGATGCCTGGCATGACCAAAGAGATGCGCCAAGCAGCAGACAACGTCGACGATGGACAACTCAATCGTGTTGAAGCAATCATTAAGTCCATGACCCCGAAAGAGCGCCGCGATCCAAACCTTCTAGATAGCTCACGTCGAACTCGAATCGCTAAAGGATCAGGAACCAGCGTAAATGCCGTGAATCAACTCATGAAGCAGTTTGGTGACATGAAGAAAATGATGCGCCAGATGAGCGGTGGGGCAGTGCCAAACCTCCCCGGTGGCATGGGGAAAATGGCACAAATGGCTGCTCGCTCCAGCGCCGCACGTGGTGGTGACCTCCCGCCTGGATTTGAAGCATTAGGTGCCGGTATGCAGTCGGGAACGCCAGCACCACGACCCGGTGGTGGCGGAAAAAACAAGAAGAAAAAGGGTGGGAGAGTTACCCCACCAAAACAACGCTAAACTTGGACCTCGGGTATTTTGCCCAGTTCCGGTGGACCGGGACAAATAAAGGTTTGAAGGGAAT